>NZ_JBHTIU010000053.1:0-29711 GCF_042677205.1 Paenibacillus residui | reverse complement strand
CCCTCTCCCTTATACGGTTATTATCTATTTTCACTTAAGGGATGTCCACTTTTTATTCTAACTACAATTATGCAACATTTATATCAAAACTTATCTTCTCGCCCGGTGCATCCGCATCGGGCCTTTTCTTTCTTACCACATAAGAGTCTTGCGGTTTACAGTAATCAAATTGGTGTAACAAGACTCTTATTCGCATAAAAAGCTACATGAAAACCGGGTTGTTCGTCTTCGAAGAAGATCCGATAGGAGTTTTTCTCACAACTCAAACATTTGTTCGCCTACAGATTGTTGTCTGGAGCGATAATACGGTCCGAGAAGTCGGCTGATTTGCTTCTGCAATTGAAGCGGGCTATGTTATACTGTGATCAAAGAGCGGAAATGTTTATGACAGGGGTGACATCGAATGGAAAAGGTAAATTCACCGGAAGAGTTAATGGAGAACATCGCGAATATGAGCCGTGACAACTCTGTTTATCAATTTCATATTCCTGGAAAAGGGACGTTCACTCTCGTCTTACAAGAGGAAGAACAGCGATCCATTCAAGCTGATGCTGAAGCCAATCCAGAACTGAGAGCCATGATTGAACAAAGCAGGAGAGAATTCAAGCTAGGCAAAGCCATGAGCACATCGGAAATGCTAAAGTCCTTTTCCCCCGAGGACTTTCGAACATGAAACGCGTAGTTCTATGGTCTCCGGTGGTAAGAAACAAACTCTCCCAGTTTCGCAGCGAGCGATTTTCCCCCGAGGAAACGTTTGATTTCATTTCTCAATGGATTCTTGAAACAGAAGTTGTACTTTCCAATCTGGTCTTAAGTAAGGCTTATACGGAGGAAGATGGCACTTATATGGGACTGTCGCGTATCGTTGTGAAGCGGTTTAGGGTTTACTTTGAACAGTTTGAGAATGAGATTAGAATTGTTGCTGTTTTGTTTCCTGGTGAAAAATAGAAACTTCAGGCGGTAAATTCGGGAGGACGGTTCACAGCATTAAGTCAAAATTGAATGAATCAGTCTAACAACCAAGTGATGAAAACGGCTAAGTTTGATTAGTCGTTTTTTTTGCATTTCGAACATTCGTTCGCTGACAGATTGTTGTCTTTGCTCTTCGATATATTATCTTTTAAAGTGCAATAGGAGTTGATTGAGTTGGAACAAAAGCTTCACCCGAATGTGATTCGATATTGGCAAATTAAGTATGGCTTACATACGTTCAAATGGATGCTGCTCGGCAGCATCCCGTTAATTATCCGGGGAGTTTGGTTACCTGCTTGGGTTTGGTTAAGCATAATTTCCTATCTGGCGATACTATTTTTCTTCATTAAGGGACTCGTCTTTATTTGTTACGGGGTCTACAGAAAATACTCTCGAAGAAGCTATCTCCTTGGTGACGATGAGCTGATGATTCGATGGGGGAATGTCTGGTCGGATAACTCCTCCATTATTCCTCTCAGCCGGGTGCTGCATGTGGATCAAGAACAAGACATGCTTGCCAAAAGATTGGGCCTGTCTGAGCTAACCATTACAACGGCAGGAGATCACCACTTTATTGTGGGACTGACAGAAGAGGATGCCGTTCGGCTGCGCAGACAAATCATCGAATTATCCAAATTAGACAACAAGGATACTTACTATGATTAAGCGGCATCATCCAATTACCGTCATTTATAAGATATACAGTCAAATCCGGTATTCGATTATTCCCCTTACCGCGTTTCTATATAACGAGATTCGAGCAGGAACCGGACAACAACCTGATTGGGTATATATCGCGGCCACAGTCTACGGTATTGTGACTGGTGGTTGGTCAATCCTTTCTTGGTATAGAGAAACCTATCAATTGGATTCCAAGGCGCTGCATACTACCAAAGGTGTATTTACCGTAACCCAAAGAACGATACCGCTCATGAAAATCAATAACTTAAAAATCGAGCAAAGCTGGATATATCGGCTGCTCGGGATCGCCAATGTTGAACTTCAAACGAGCGATTCCAATGATGATGCCGATGCCCGCTTGATTACATCCAGAAAGACGGCAGATTTGCTCAAGAAATCCATTGGGCAGATCGAAAACCGAAGTGCGATTCCAGAGTCAAAAGATCATCACGTTACCAGAAAAGAAATCATAATGCTGTCCATGAGTTCGAATACATTCTGGCTAGGACTTCCTGTCACGATCGCTGTCATTCAACATTTGTGGAGTTGGTTATTCCCTACACCGGAAGAAGAACAAGTCAGCTTCATGGAATTATTCAAGAAAGAGACTTGGAGCGGGATAACCTTAGATGACAGCATAAAAGTCACACTGTACTTGGCAGCTTTCTTGGGGATCTGCGTAATGGTTACTTGGCTGTTCTCCATAGGGATGGCACAATTTCGTTATAAAGGTTGGCATCTATCGAGAGCCGGGGATGTGATTTCCATTCATCATGGTTGGGTGGAGCGAAGATCGGTGCAGATTCAGGTGAAACGTATCCAATCGCTGCGAATCAAAGAGCTGATGTTTGGGCGTTTGTATGGATATGCTTCTGTATGCATGGATTGCGTTGGATATTCAGGGGAACGGAGAGTCAAATTGCTTATTCCTTCTATACGTACATCGGAACTAGTCGAAGTGCTAGGTCGGTTGCTTCCCGAGTTCCAACTCCAAACTCCCGAGCGAGCTTTACATCGAAGCGCGAAATTTGCCACAGAGATTCCAATTATCTCGTTGCTCGTATTCGGTATACTTGTGGGTTGTTATTTCACCTTATGGTCTTTGACAATCATTCCGGTCCTTTACATCGTCTATAAATACATGAAGTACGTCTATGTTAAGACGAAATGGGAAATCGCGGCGAACTTGTTCATCTTACGCAAAGCCGGCTTCAATCAGACGACTGTGTACCTCTTGCGTGAATCCATAGAATCCATAAGTATCAGACAATCATGGTGGCAGCGGTTATTTCGTATTTATCAGCTGGAAATGGAGATCGATTCTCCTGCGAACGTATGGGAATACCGTATGTCGGGGATCACGAAACAAGACTGCAATGAGATTCTAGGATGGTATAAAAATAAGAGTCATTAGTCTAATTCAGGTGGTGTTTATATGGAAACAGATCAAGCCGTAAGAGATTGTCTATTAAATTTAATCGCCGGTTTGGAAGAGTGGGGGAAAGAACTAGGCGAGCCTCCAGCTCTATTACGCAATGGTCATATGCAGTTTGTTCGACTGCTGATGTTAGAGGGAAAAGAAGCTCCAATTGATTTGCATTCACTTATTCGACTGTTGCAAAAACAGTGGATGATTCATTTTTCCCATGCCAATAGGCAGGAAGAACTAGGAAGCGTGTCGAATTTCCATTTATGATAAGGATTTACATTACATATTAGTCCATAGGAGATATAACATGACGGATAAAGTGCTACGACTCTTTAAAATACTGCTTGCCATTCAAGCCAATCCGGGGATTTCGGCCAAGGAGCTGGCGGATAAGTGTGAGACAACGGATCGTACGATTTACAGGGACTTGAGGATCCTGGACCTGATCGCACCTATTACGAACGAAGGTTACGGGAAAGGATACCGCTTTGTCGGGAATTTCGCCATGTACCCGCTTAATTTTACGGAGCAGGAAGCGTTGGTGTTTTCTGTCCTTCCTTCCGTGTTGGACACCGGCAAATTGCCTCCAGGCTTTGATTCCGCTTACGACAAAGTGATGGCAACTCATGTGAAAGAATCCCGGAAGCGGTACGATACATTGGAAAATGTCGCGGATATGATCCAAATGGGTACTCCAGCTTATCGGGAAAGCAGTGCCAACTTCTTGCTGCCTATCATGGAAGCGATCATAGCCAAGAAGACGATCCGTGCTGTATACCATACGCAGTATAGGAATGAATTAACGGAGCGCGAAATTGATCCGTACTATCTGGTCCCGCGGGATCAACGGTTTTACTTGATCGGCTATTGTCGTGCCAAGCAGGAGATTCGTACGTTTCGGATTAGCCGTTTCCGCCATGTAGAACTGACAGGACATCATTTCGATAAGGGTGATTTTAGCATCACTCAGTATATGAAGCACACCTGGTCCATTGAGCGCGGAGATTCTTTAATTACCTTTAAGATCAAATTCCATCCCGATGTCGCGCGTTATGTTAAGGAAGAAGAATTGTTTGTGAGACCGAAGATGACCGATCTGCCGGACGGCAGCTTATTATTCGAGGTCACCGTCAATCACGAGCGGGAGTTTATGAATTGGGTGGTTCAGTACGGACCTTCGGCGGAGATTTTAGAGCCTGCATTTGTCCGGGAAAAGTTTAAGGAACAGCTACAGCGTTGGGGACAGTTGTATGGGCTGTCAAGTGCTGTTGTTGAACGATAGACGAAAGGAAGGTGTCTGTTTTGAAAAGTGAAGCCACGTTTCTAGGACGTTTGTATGATGCGATCCGTAAAGAGCCGTTTCGCCGCAAGATTGTCATCGCCCCCTCCTATATGGAAGGGCAATCCTGGCTTATGCGAATATGCCGAGCATTTGGGCCGGTTATGAACGTGGAAGTCCACACGGTTCAATGCCAAGGCTTGGTCTGAAAAATTCGGGTATAAAACAAAGGAAGCGGGATTGTATTTTGTTAGTTTGCAGAAACATGTCATATTAGGACAGTCCGTAGTATAATTAAACAAGAATCAACATGCAGAGGAGATCGTTATGATTACAGGTGAATTAAGGCAAAAAGTAGACCGGATTTGGGAGACATTCTGGACCGGAGGTATTACCAATCCATTAAGCGTAATCGAACAGTTTACATATTTGTTGTTCATTAAAGGTCTGGACGAAGCGGAAACGCGCAAGGAGAACGAATCCGTGCTGCTGTCGTTGCCTTTTACCGGACTGTTTCCAAGTGACAAGCAGTACTTACGCTGGAGTCAATTTAAATCGTTCGATCCTCAGCGGATGTATGATGTTGTCTCGAACGAAGTGTTTCCTTTCATCAAGACGCTTCATGGAGATAAGGATTCAGCCTATGCCAAATACATGGGCGATGCCATATTTATGATCCCGACTCCGAATATGCTTGTGCGGATTGTCGAGGGTATCGATTCGATTGATATGAAGGATAGGGACACCAGCGGGGATTTATATGAGTATCTGCTGTCCAAGGTGGCTACGGCTGGAACGAACGGACAGTTCCGTACGCCGAGACATATTATCCAAATGATGGTCGAATTGATGAAGCCGACGCCCGAAGATATCATTTGCGACCCGGCTGCAGGTTCGGCAGGATTTCTCGTTGCCGCAGGTGAATATTTGCGTCGCCACCATGCCGATCTTTTTCTTGTTCAAGGGTTGAAAGAGCATTTCAAACAATCATATGTTCTACGGTTTCGATATGGACCGTACGATGTTGCGTATCGGTGCGATGAATATGCTGCTTCATGGGGTGGATAATCCGAATATCGAATACCGCGATTCCTTGAATGAAAACAATACCGACAAGGACAGATATACGTTAATCTTAGCCAATCCGCCGTTTAAAGGCTCGCTTGATGCGGATTCGTTAGCAGCGGATCTGTTGCGTGTGACTCGCACTAAGAAAACGGAGCTGCTGTTCCTCGCTCTGTTCCTGCGTATGCTCAAAGTAGGGGGACGCTGCGCTTCCATCGTGCCGGACGGTGTCTTGTTCGGTAACAGCACAGCCCATAAAGCCATTCGTAAGGAAATCGTTGAGAATCACAAACTCGAAGCGATTATTTCAATGCCAAGCGGGGTTTTCAAGCCATATGCCGGGGTTTCGACAGCAATTATGATCTTCACCAAAACAGGTGCAGGCGGGACAGATCACGTTTGGTTCTATGACATGAAGGCGGATGGTTACTCGCTTGATGACAAGCGGAATCCGATCGAGGCGAATGATATCCCCGACATTGTGGAACGGTTTGGCAAATGGGAAGCAGAGAAAGAGCGTAAACGCACCGAGAAGTCTTTCCTGGTTCCGGTTGATGAGATTCGTAACAATAACTATGATCTAAGCATCAATCGGTACAAGGAAACGGAGTATGAGGAAGTTCAGTACGAGGACCCGAAGGTCATACTCGCTTCTATTAAGCAACTCGAGGATGAAATTGTTGAAGGGCTTGCGGAACTGGAGGCGTTGTTGGGGTGATGGCGAAAAAATGCAAACTAAAGGAGATAGCTTCAATTTCCGCTGGATCAACTGCACCGGATAATGAATATTTTGGAAATGAAGGATATCCTTTTATTAGAGTTAGTCACCTAGACGATCTTCTTGC
Source organism: Paenibacillus residui (assembly GCF_042677205.1). Classification (NCBI taxonomy): domain Bacteria; kingdom Bacillati; phylum Bacillota; class Bacilli; order Caryophanales; family Paenibacillaceae; genus Paenibacillus; species Paenibacillus residui. Next base: position 23,440 of record NZ_JBHTIU010000053.1, on the reverse strand, counting down.
TGGTATCGATATTAACACAATTCCTAAAATTAGCGAGAAACATGCGGAAGCTTTAAAATTAAAGAAAGTTAGAAAAGGAACATTGTTACTAGCTAAAAGCGGCATGAGTTGTTTGAAAAATAGGGTCTACCAATGTACATATGATTCATATGTTGTAAATCATTTGGCAACTATTGATGTGAAAAACGAGTTGGCAGACCCAAGTTATATTTGTTATTTCTTACGATGGTTTAACGTTAGTAAGTTAATAGTCGACGAATCATACCCTAGTATAAGAACCTCCGCCATAGGTGAGATTGAAATATACCTTCCAGAAATGACTGCTCAAAAGACTATTGTTACTTTACTAAGTAAAGCCCAAGCTTTAATTGACAAACGCAAACAAGCAATAGCCAAGCTTGATGAATTAGTTAAAGCTGTGTTTTTGGATATGTTTGGTGATCCGGTTAAGAATCCATATAAATTTGAAGTTGTACAAATGGAATCGCTACTTGATTTTCTTACGAGTGGTTCGAGGGGATGGGCCCAACACTTTGCAAGTTCCGGAGACCTTTTTATCACCATAAAGAATGTAAAAAACGGAAAGTTGTGGTTGGATGATGTGATATATGTAAAAGCCCCGAATACGAAAGAAGCAGAGCGAACAAGAGTTAAGAATAAAGATTTGCTACTTTCAATAACTGCCGATCTTGGTCGAACTGCAGTTGTAGATGAGTATACAGCTGAAAAAGGGGCGTATATAAACCAACACTTATCCATATTAAGACTTAACCATAGATGTAATCCCTTTTATGTGTCTCATTACCTTGAAAGTGCGGGAGGGAAAATTCAATTTGCGTCTTTAGACCAGGTCGGTGTTAAGTCTGGTTTAAACTTTAATGCTATAAAATCCTTAAATGTTATTCTACCACCAATAGACGAGCAGAATAGATTTGAAGCAGTATTAAAAAAGATAGAAAAAGAAAAAGAAAAGCAATCTCAATCCCTCCAACAACTAGAATCCAACTTCCAAGCACTTCTTCAAAAAGCCTTCAAGGGCGAATTGACAGTGAAGGATGGTGTAACGGTCTAAATGGGTGACGTGCAGCTAACGAATTTTGAATTTCTCAGTGCAAATAAAACTTATGCCAGCTTTGCTGGCGCATGTATTGAGGCAGAAAAGGCGTTGGTCGTCAGCCCTGCGACCTGCGCGATTCTCAGCCGGCGGGCATTAGAGCTTGCTGTCAAATGGCTGTTTACCTATGATAGCGACTTGAAGGTTCCCTATCAAGATAATTTGTCGAGCTTGATTCACGATGTAACGTTTCTCCGCGTTATCGATCAATCCATGCTGCCTCAGCTAAAATATATTACGAAGCTAGGCAATATCGCTGTGCATTCGAATGCGACGATCAGCCGCGGCGAAGCAATCCTGTCACTTCGTAACCTACATAACTTCATCAGTTGGATCGACTATTGCTATTCGGTCGATTATACCGCAAGAAGCTTTGATGAACAACTTCTATTGGAAGAGAACAAGCATCAAGAGAAAGTGAGACCTCAGGAGCTGCAGGATTTATACGACCGCTTGGGTTCGAAGGACCGGAAGCTGGAAGATCTGATCAAAGAAAACGAAGAGCTTCGGAAGCTGCTGGCCGAACGCAAGGCACAGAATACACAGGAGTATGACTTTGTGCCGGATCAAATTAGTGAATACGAGACCCGAAAACGTTATATTGATCTGGAGCTGAAGTTGGCTGGCTGGATATTCAATAAAAATGTAGAAGAAGAGTTTGAAGTACAAGGTATGCCAAACGGCCAGGGGAGCGGTTATGTCGATTACGTTTTATTCGGCGAGAACGGGAAGCCGCTTGCCGTTGTGGAAGCGAAAAGGACAAGTTCAGATCCCAATGTGGGCAAGCAGCAAGCGAAGCTTTACGCAGATTGTTTGGAGCAGCGGTATGGACAGCGTCCGTTGATCTATTATACGAATGGATTTGTAACGAACTTCTGGGATGATCTTCACTATGCCAGTCGACAAGTATCCGGGTTTGCCAGTCAGGATGAGCTGCAGCTGCTCTTGAACAGGCGCTCTATCTGTAGGCCGCTGCAGGATGTACTAATCAACAACTCCATTGTAAATCGTCCTTATCAGCATGAAGCAGTCCTTTCGGTTTGTGATGCATTAAACAAGGGACAGCGGACCGCTTTGCTTGTCATGGCGACAGGCAGCGGTAAAACACGTACCGCGAGTGCCATTGTTGATGTGCTTAGCCGATATAACTGGGTGAAGAATGTGCTGTTCCTTGCGGATCGCACCACGCTTGTTCGCCAAGCCAAAAACAGCTTCAGCCAGTATTTGCCCGATATGACGCTGTGCAACCTGCTGGACAGCAAGGACAACCCGGAGACGGCGAGAATTGTTTTCTCTACTTATCCGACGATGATGAATGCCATCGACGAGGCCAAGCGGAAGGACGGCAAAAAGCTGTTTACGGTTGGTCACTTCGACTTAATCATTATCGATGAATCGCATCGAAGCGTCTACAAAAAATATAAGGCCATATTCGATTATTTTGATGCCATCCTCTTAGGGTTGACAGCAACTCCTAAAGATGAAGTTGACAAAAACACATATGACGTGTTCCGTCTGGAAAATGGCGTTCCGACTTTTGCCTATGAACTTGAGCAAGCGGTCAAGGAAGGTCATTTGGTGGATTACCGCACGGTGGAAACGACGACGAAGATTATGGATGACGGCATCCGCTACGATGATCTGTCTGAAGAAGAGAAAGAACAATACGAAGAAGTGCTGCTCGAAGACGAAGATGAGGAGCCGCGGGATATCGACAGTGCAGCGATTAATGAGTGGCTGTTTAACCGGGATACGATAGACCGGGTGCTGCAGTTTGTGATGGAGCGGGGTCTGAAGGTTGAAGGCGGAGACAAACTGGGTAAGACCATCATTTTTGCCAAAAACCATAGGCATGCAGTTGCGATCGTGGAGCGATTCGATAGCTTGTATCCGGAATTGAAGGGTCATTTTGCACGGGTCATTGATATCAAAACAAATTATTATCAATCCCTGATTGATGATTTTTCCTTATGGAACAAGCTTCCGCAAATTGCTGTTTCTGTAGATATGCTGGATACAGGCGTAGACATCCCTGAGGTTGTCAATCTGGTATTTTTCAAGAGGGTTCGTTCGAAGTCGAAGTTTTGGCAGATGGTAGGTCGTGGAACACGGCTATGTAAAGATCTTCATGGTATTGGTGAGGACAAAAAGGAATTTTTGATCTTTGATTTTTGTCGGAACTTTGAGTTTTTCCGGGCAAATCCAAAAGGGAAGGATACCGATATTGCCGAAACTTTATCGGAGAAATTATTCAATGTACGTACCCAGATTGTACGTGAACTTCAGCAACTGCGTTATCAAGAACCAGAGTATATCGCACATCGCGCCGAATTGGTAAAACTGTTGAAAGATAGCGTGAGTACGTTAAATGAGGAGCATTTTCGCATCAGGCAGCATATCCAATATGTCCATAAGTATAAAAATGACAATGCATGGCACTCCTTAAGTGATACCGATATGGGAGATTTGAAGGAGTATATAGCTCCTCTTGTCGTTTCTTTAGACAGCGATGAATTAGCAAAGCGGTTTGACTATATGATGCTGATCATCGAATTGGCTAAGCTTCAGGGGACACAATCGGCGAAACCGATTCGCAAAGTCATAGAGACGGCAGAAAAACTCTCCAAGTTGGGTACGATTCCTCAAATCGTCGCTCAGCGAGATGTAATAGAGAAGGTCATGATGGCAGAATTCTGGGAAGAAGCGGACATCTTCGAAATGGAGAAAGTTCGTGTTGCTTTACGGGATCTTATTAAGTTTCTGGAACGGGAAACGCAGCAAATTTATTATACGAATTTTAAAGATGAGTGGCTTGCTGTGGAGGAGAGCCGCGGCTTTTATAACACCAATGACCTGCAAAATTACCGCAAAAAAGTAAACCAATATTTACAGACGAACAAGGATCAAATAGCTATTTATAAATTGCGCAACAATAAACAGATAACGAAACAAGATTTGGAGACGCTTGAACATATTCTATGGGCAGAGCTCGGAACCAAAGAAGATTACGAGCGGGAATATAAAGATTTACCAGTAACGAAGCTTGTAAGGAAGGTTGTAGGACTTGATCAGGAGGCCGCGAATGAAGCATTCATGGTGTTCCTGCAGGAAAATCGGTTGAATGTCAATCAACTTCGGTTTGTAAAACTGATTATCGATTATGTAGTTAAGAACGGTATCATTGAAAAATCCGTACTCCAAGAGGAGCCGTTCCGCTCGGTTGGCAGTATAACGGAACTGTTCAGCAATAATCTGGACGATGCACGAGCAATTATCGGTATAATAGATACGATTAATAAGAACGCTGAGGTTGCTGGGGCTTAGTTTTTACGGATTATAGACACCACTAATTTAATTACTTGCATCTGGGCGTAACTAAAATGGACATCTATTTTAGTGCTTCCTCGCTACTCTGGGTGGGGTAAATAGACAGCGATTTTATATGGAGAGGCGGGCATGATAAGCTGGTTAGCAACGCGAATTCCTTACCCTTCGCGGCTTTCGCGAGTACTCATGCCCGCAGAGGCTCCATGTCAAATCGCTCTATTATGCCTCTCAAACGTAGTTTTTCCCATGTAGTATAGCGAAGAGCCTTTTAGTTACGCCTTTTTTAAATTAACGTTTTCGGGGTGAAGAAGTAATGATTAAAGAAATTTCCATTAAGAAGATAGCAGCTTATGATAATACAGGTGTTGTCTTTAGTGGATCGGGTATAGTCGAGGTTGTCGCTGAAATGTCAATTGTGACCAAAGCTTGAAGAAAAGTTTGAACTTTTTTTCACAAAGTGGTCCGGCCCCTGTACACAGGATGGAAAAACAGCTTTAATAAAGGTATAAGCTGCAACCTTATAAGCATCCTTAGTGCTAGTTTATTATTACTATTAAGAAATGGATGTGAGCGGGAATGAAAGTGCCTGTAGGAATCTCCAACCGTCATATTCACTTAAGCCAACAACATCTGGAAGAGTTGTTCGGAGCGGGTTACCAGCTCAATAAATTGCGAGATCTTAAGCAGGTCGGACAATACGCTGCGGAGGAGACGGTAACTCTAATCGGCCCTAAGGGGAAGATTAACAACGTGCGGGTATTGGGACCGCTGCGCAAAGAGACACAAGTTGAAATTTCCCGCACGGACAGTTATCTGCTCGGTGTGGAGCCGCCGATTCGCGATTCGGGGGATCTGGCAGGAAGCGCCGGCATTATAGTTCAGGGGCCGCATGGGGAAGTTGTACTGGATCAAGGAGTCATCCTGGCCTTCCGTCATATTCACTTCTCGCCGGAAGATGCGGAGCATTTCGGGGTTAAGGATAAGCAATTTGTCTGGGTATCGGTGGGAGGCACCCGTTCCTTGATTTTGGAAAATGTTCTGTGCCGCGTGCATCCGGACTATCGTCTGGAATTCCATATCGATACCGATGAAGCCAACGCCGCCGGTCTGCGCAATGGCATGGAGCTGGAGGTCATCGTTCCTTACCGGAAGGAAGCCGTTACTTATGACGAGATCCGCCGTAAGGAGAAGCAGCTCGTGCTTGTATTGAACTGCGGAAGCTCTTCCGTTAAATATAAGCTCTACGAAATGCCTACGAACAAGCTGCTGGATTCCGACTACTTGCAGGGAGTTAAACGGGAGGAACAGGAGAATGTTATTCGCGACGTGATCCAGAAGTTTTCCCATCTGGATATTTCCATCGTCTCCCACAGAGTGGTTCATGGAGGAGAGGCCTTCAAGAGTTCTGTTATCATTGACGAGGACGTCAAGGAGAAGATCAGGCAATACGGTCGGTTCGCACCGCTGCATAATCCGATCAACCTGAAAGGCATTGAGCTGGCACAGCGTTATCTGCCCAAATCCGTTCATGTGGCCGTGTTCGATACCGCCTTCCACCAGACGATGCCGCCGTCCTCGTACCTTTACTCCATCCCGTACAAATATTACGAGCAGTACGGCATTCGGAAATATGGATTTCACGGCAGCTCGCACCGCTATGTCATGCATCGTGCGGAGCAGCTGATGGAGACACCGAAGGAGAAGCTGCGCCTGATCAGCTGCCATATTGGAAGCGGGGTCAGCATTACGGCCATCCGCAACGGCGAATCCATCGACACATCGATGGGAATGACCCCGCTGGCCGGATTGACGATGGGGACGAGAAGCGGCAATATCGATCCTGCGATCATCCCATACATTCAGGAAATAGAGGGGACCGATTCTTCGGGAGCCATCGATATTCTGAATACTCAAAGCGGATTGCTGGGCGTGTCCGGCGTATCCGGGGATCTTCGGGAGGTCATGGCCGGAGCCAAGGCAGGAATCAAACGATGTGAACTGGCCCTGCAGCTGTTCACTACCCGCTTGCACAGTTATATTGGACTTTACCTCGCTATATTGAACGGAGTCGACGGCATCATCTTTACCGCCGGAATCGGCCAGAACAGCCCGGAAGTCCGGCAGAAGGTATGCAACGGACTGGAATCGTTCGGAATCATCCTCGATCGCGAGGCCAACCGCACGATCAAGAGCGAGGGCTTCATCAGCAGTCCGTATTCGCCTGTCAAAGTCATGGTCGTCCCGACGAACGAAGAATTGGTGATGGCTACCGACGCCTATCAGTTATACGTCAAAAATCCGGATGCAAATACGGCTGCCAAACAGACTCCAACTATCGGCACCGCGTAATCATTCATGTTATTTATAAATTAGATACAATGCGATACAAAGAGGCTGCCCAGGTCACTTATGACGGAGGGCAGCCTTCCTTTTTGAAAATTAGCTGTCAGCCCATGATGACGTGGGCGACAACTATCTTGAAAATCCGTCTATTTTCATTTTCTGCTGGTGCCGTGCAAACAGAATGCTTCGTCTAACTGGATTTCCTCCATCTAGTTTGCCTGTTTAAGGTGAAAAGCGAAAACTAACTGGATTTCCTCCAGCTATTTTACGATTAAAGGGCGTTATCAGCAGAAAGTACCGATTCTAACTGTAGTTTTTCCATTTACTTTAATCACTTTCTGTCTGTCGCTTCAATTTACCTGCATAAAATCCAGCCAGATGACTTTTTTCGGCCAACCGGGCTGGTTTCGGCGTTGCCCCTAGTAAGTTTTAATCTATCATTCCATGGCCAAATTGGGGGCTGCCCACCCGCCATGCAGCGTACAACGCACGCCGGGACAAGTTAAGAAAAGCAAAAAAACTGCCCTCCAGTAGTTGTTTACTGAAGGACAGTTCATCCTTGTATTGCATCCGGGCTTCATTATTATTGTGCCGCGGCTGCTTCCATCATTTCCACGAATTGATCGGGATCGATTCCCTGGCTTTCCAAAGCGCTCAGGAACTCTTCCCACTCTTCATCGGTCATATTCTCGAAGTCAAAGCCTTGCAAAGCTTCCCAGTCAATACCTTCCAAGCCTTCCATACCCAGCTCTCCCGTAAGCTCATCCTCGTCGTAATAGACATCGGCGCCGCCATAGAGAGAATCCATTTTCTCGATGAACTCTTCCAGCTTGACTGCATCGGTAGGAACTCCGATCTTGAATTCTACTTCTTCATTGATGTTGGTATATTTCACGTCACCTTTTAACCCGAGCTTGAAATTCATGTCTTCGTCCTTGACATCGACATCCAGGTTAATGGCTTGGTAGTTTACGAAGTCTTGTTTGTTAACGGCAGTCAAAATGCTGAACTCGTTAATTTTTAACGACTTGCGCATTTCATCGATAGCTTCCTTCAGCTTGCCGGCATCGGTAGACTCGAGATCCTTCTTGGCGGTATCCAGCTCTTCCTTGCTAATTTGGAACATGCCGGCATATTTTTCGCTGGCGATCAAATCAATGATTTGCGGTGCCGCTTTTTCAACGATGGTTTTGACGGCTTCTTCCAGATTCTCATCAGTAATCGTGAATTTCACGACGTTTTTAGCTTCAATGCCTTCAGGCAGCTGAGCTTCGTCCTTTTTCAACAGTTGGAAATGATTCTGCTCATCGAAGCTGCCGAGAAGAGCCTTCAGCGCATCCTGACTGAATTCCTGCTGTTTCTTGAAGTTCAAGAGCTCCGGATTGAATTCTTCTCCGGCTTGCTCGCTCAGTTCTTTCATATCCATTTCGACAAATTTACCGACAAGCTCCTGCGGAAGAGGCATCATCGGAATGTTGGGGATTTTCACCCACATTTTATCCTGGGTAAGGACGAACGGGATGCTGAATTTCATCTCCATGTCGCCTTTCAGGTTCATTTCCAGCGTCATCTCGATCTGCTGAGGATCCTGCTTGAACACTCCGCTCGCTTTAATATCAGCGTTTTTCAGCATTTCGCTGACCATCGCCATCTCAGGGTTAGCATTCAGCACTTCTTCCGGAAAATCCATCGACATAGTCATTCCCATCTCGAAGGCACCGGACTTCATATTCATAGTGTTGGTCAAGCCTGTTTCAATAGCGCTTTTAGGCGATGGTTTTTTCCCACAGCCGGCTACGATAAGCGCGATGGAAAGCATTAGTGCAACAATTAACCCCAATTTTTTTCTTTTAATAGACATTTCTTCTCTCCTCACTCCTTTAGCAATCGTGCAGCCAAATTCGAATATACCATAAATCGACATATGGAGAAATGGTCCCTTAGAATCGAAATATCCCTGAAAAATGGTAAGTTCCCTATAAAAGAACAGTAGTTTTATTCCTTTAAAGTCATAAGTTTAAGTTGGTTTTCCGCGTCGTTATACACTTTTTTGGAACTTCGTCAAAGTCGGCAATTTTGAAAAGCAAGGAATATTCATGAAAAAAGGGGAGTGAAAAAGATAAATGCAAACGGTTAATACTGTAAAACATTTCCAATATATATGGCAGAAATTATTTGAATATAGGTCCAAATACCTAAAAAAATATTAGTTTCGGATTAATTGCTGCCTGGGGAGTAGATGTTTTTCTAGGTTCGGAAGAGCAGCCGCATGGACTAGGCAGCTTTCATCTTCGCGTGGTGGGCAAACGCCGATTTCCAGTAGATAGCCTTCGATTTTAGTTGAATGCCTCGTGTTTATTCGGCAGCCGAATGCATACAAATGTAGAAAATGCATGAACCACCTGATGCATATAAAAGGGGACACGGACATGAATTCTGTCGAACCGACTCTTCAAGAATGGAAGGAATGCATTGCCGCGGCTTTGCATTTCAAACAACTTCGCTGCTGGAATTGGATAACCGACGAAATGGTGTTCGGCGTGCAGAATCCGGAAGACGGGAAGATCGGGTATTGCTGCATAATGGGCTCTTCGGACGATATTGCCGATATGGCGGCTCTGTCGATCCATCTGGGCAGCGAGGGCCTCGAAGGGCTCCGGAGGATACGCAGTGAGGATCTTCTCCCCGATGAATTGCTGCATGCCCAGCATTGTATAATGGTTTCTTTCGAAAATCGGGAAATGCTGGAAAAGCACGATGTGGAGCTTTATAAAAAAATAGGCCTGAAGTGCAGCAAGAATGGTTGGCCCTATTTCCGTTATTTTGAGCCGGGTTATGTTCCATGGCTATTGAGCGGGGCGCAGGTCCGGTTTATGACTATAGCTATAAAGCAAGTAATCGAAACGGCTTTGCGGTTTAAATCCAATCCGGGCCTGCTGCGGCGGGAGGACCATCCATATTACCTGGTACGGGTTCCGTTTAGGCGGAACGGCGGTTTGATCTGGACGGACCGGTGGGCGGTACCGGAACCGATGGTTCGCTCTCGGGTTCCTGCAGTTTGGCTGGATGAATTGAGTCTGCGCCGAATCCAGGGAACCCTGCCGAAATGGATGGGGATATGGGAAATGGATGTTTTCTATGCTCCGGTGCCTTTGAAGGGCAGGGACAAGCTGTATTTTCCGAAGATGTGTTTAATCGTTGATCATTATTCCGGCGAGGTATTGCACACTCATTGGTCTGAGACCGGCGGGGAGCCGTTGGAATTCGTCGAACAGTGGATAGCATTGATGCAGCGTCTGGGAGGAAGGCCTTTCAAGCTTTTGGTACAGAGAGAGGAAGTGCTGGAATCCTTCGAATCGGTCGCTCTCGGTCTTAATATCCAGCTGGAGCGGGCTCCGCGGCTTTACAGGCTGGAGGAGATCAAGATGCATCTTTATGATGAACTGGCCCCTTTTTAGATTTTGGGAAAGTTCCCCGTTCCTGCGAACTTCGAAGCGATGAACCGCGCATCTGTTTCCCGGACCGGCCTTCAGCCGTCCCTGCCGATCACGGAAGCTCGTATGACGCGATTACGATGAAGATACCGGACACCGCTTATTTGGGTAATATCCCCTTCGCTCAGTTTGGTGGAGCGAGCCGTTGGGAGCACTCGGGGAGATAGTAGGAGATGAAGGTCTGAAGCGAGGAAGGCAGACGAGTCTCCATGGTATTTGGGTAATATCCCCTTCGCTCAGTTTGATGGAATGGGCTACAAGGTGCACTCAGGGAGATAGTAGGAGATGAGGGTCTGAAGCGGGGAAGGCAGACGAGTCTCCCCCGCATTTGGGTAATATCCCCTTCGCTCAGTTTGATGGAATGGGCTGCTAGGTGCACTCAGGGAGATAGTAGGAGATGAAGGCCTGAAGCGAGGAAGGCAGACGAATCTCCCCCGCATTTGGGCAATATCCCCTTCGCTCAGTTTGATGGAATGGGCTGCTGGGAGCGCTCAGGTTAATGTAAGCCTATGAAGACGTGGGTTTGGAACCGGGAAGGTGATGTTCGGCAACATCGTGAATAAAGTGACAAAGGGGCTGTCCAATAAGTCCCTTAAACAAAAAAGTTGGGCGGAAAAAACGTAATGTTTTCCGTCCAACTTTTTTGTAGGTCTGCTTTTGCAGGAAAGTAGCGAGGCGAATGCCTGCTACTTTCAGTAGATTGTGGGCTAAAGCCACAATCCCGAACTCCACGTGAACCTTTTCCAGTCCCCGCAAGGAAAACCGGCGGAACGAGCGATTGCCCTTGATGTGACCGAATACGCTCTCTACCTCCACTTTACGTTGAGCATAGATTGCGGATTTTTTGTCATCCTCAAGGGCTTTTTTGGCCTTCGCTTTCAACTCTTCCCATACCGGGTTCCAGTGAACCTGGCGGTTGCCTTTTGCTTTCGTGCATGCTGGCTTCAAGGGGCAGTCGCTACAGTCTTCACATTCATAGATCTTAAAGCTCTGTTCCAGACCTGAGCGGCTCTTCTTCGTCAGATACTTTTTGAACCGAACATATCGGCCATTGGGGCAAATTAAGCGATCTTCGAGCTCTTCATACGTCCAATTGGCTGCATGCTTGATGTCCTTTTTGTAGCGCTTGGTTTTCTCTTTCATGTAGCTTCCATAAGGCATGAGAACATCAAAACGCGGCTCTTTTTCTTCACCTATCGCATATAGGTAGTTCTCTTCACTCCCATATCCTGCGTCGGCAATGACCGTTTTAGGCATCGGCAAAGAAGACGCCGCGAGTTTCTCCATATGTGGAATGAAACAGCGTGTATCCGTGGGCCGCTGATGAAGGCTGTAAAATAAGATAAATTGGTTCTCGGTGGCCATTTGTACATTGTAGCCAGGCTTAAGCTGACCATTCTTCATATGGTCTTCCTTCATCCGCATAAACGTCGCATCCGGGTCGGTTTTCGAATAGCTGTTACGATCACCGAAACAAGCTTTCTGTGCCTCATATTTGACTAATTGAGGAAGAAAATCTTTACGAATGAGCTTCAGTGGCTTTTTTAAGGCACTGCGCTTTTTACGCATTTCTTTTCGTTGATCCACGCTTTTTTCCTCGGCGATTTGTTCCGTTAATCCTTCGACCTTTTCTTCAAGTATGGCCGCTGCCTCTTCTAGTTTGACAGGCAGTTCTTCCGGCTCTCCTTCTCCATGCTCATCGGCTTCCTGATGGGTGATCGCCTGAATATGACGAAGGGTCTCCCGAATCTTTTCCTTCAACTTTTCTTCAAAGCGTAGCGTCGATTTTTTCCACACAAAGGAATACTTGTTGGCATTAGCTTCAATCTTCGTGCCATCCAAAAAGTATTGCTCCATCGTAATATAGTTGTCCGCGATGAGTTTTCGAATCATCGTCTCGAACAGTTCGTCCATAAACGCCTTCATCCGCACACCGCGAAAATCATTCAAGGTACGGAAGTCGGGTTGCTGCATCGCAGCCAGCCACATCGCCGGAATGTTTTCTTGCAACAGCTTTTCGATGCTGCGGCAGGAGTAGACTTTTTGTGAGTACCCGTAAAGGATCACCTTCAGCATCATTTTCGGATGGTAGGAGCTGCGACCACCGCCTCTATAATGAGCAAACAACTGCTCGTCAGGGATCGCTTCAATCATGTCATCAATGACACGAGCGACATGATGCACAGGGATCAGCGCCTCGAGATCTAAAATCATGTGCATCTGTTTGTTGTCGTAGGGTTTGAAGGTAGGCGCAAGATTTCGTTTGGAGACTGCCTTTTCTTCCATATCCTCTAGAGGAAGCGTCAATTGCATGGTATAATAATTGTTAGTAGTCGTTAGATTACTCATAAAAAACCGTCCTTTTTTGGAATGATTGTGTGGTAACTTTCATTTTACAGGAAAAGACGGTTTTTTTGTGTACATTTTTTACTTTCAACAAAAACGGGGCGTCCAAAAGTCAGTTTTCACTGACTTTCTGGACAGCCCCTTTTCAACGCTTTTAGCTTAAATCAGCCAAAGACGCGCAAATGTGCAGGTGAATTTGGCCATTTGGCCTGATTTTCAGGTTTTTGCGGCAAAAGACCTGCACTTTCGCTCGTCTTTTCCGGGATTTATCCGATTCCCGATAAAAGACCTGCACTTTCGCTTGTCTTTTGATGCATGGAATCAACGGTTCCAGGAAAACGAACATTTAGCAGAGTGTTGTTAGGCCAAAACCGGGTATATTCCCAGGGGCCTCGCTCCTTATCTATAGCTAGATAAAACGGTATAGGATGGAATCCTGTATCGGCTTGTAGCCGATAGTTTGGTAGATTTTGTTGGAGGTGTTGTTTGCCAGATCGGTATACAAGGTGCAGAAGCGGTAGCCTCGATCAAGCAGAAGCTGGCTGAGGGAAGCGACACAAGATGTGGCGTAGCCTTTGCCCCTGAACTCTGCAGGAGTATAGACCATATTGATGGTGACGCCACTGGCTGTCGGTCTCGCCATCATGGCCATGGAGACGGCTTTCTTGTCCTCCCACAGATAGAGGGAGCGTTCCTCCACACCGTTCCGTGCTTTGGCCAAAGCCTGTTCATGGGAAATAAGCTCTCCCACTTCCTTGGCAAACTGATACAGCCATTCCGCGGTTAGATGAATATCTTCCGCCGTCGCGACTCTTAACTGACCCGGGCTGTAGTCCATGTCGAGGACCCGGTCGAGGCGGTAAATGCGCTGATTCATGACCACCTCGGATGAGCACTGGGTGTTCCGTTCCCAAGCCCGAATGAATTCGGCAGCAAGAACCGGATCGCCTATCACTCCCGGCACGCTTATGTTCATGGCCATCACGCTGTTCGCCGCGAACAGGAGCGCTTCCTTCCCAAGCTTGGGAGGCTTGCCTGCTAGAATCAGCCCTTTAGGCGGGGTCATAAGCACTATAAGGATAGGTTCATCCCCCTCTTTCACCGCGGCCATGACCGGTTCGCCTTCCATTCTCCTCTTTCCCTCAGCAAGGGAGTGCAGAATTCCAAGGGCGAGGCTGTTCTCGGCTTCGTGCCGCTCCAGGAAAGCCCCCACCTGCTCCAAAAATTGCCTTGGATCGTTATAGATGTGCCATTTCATCGCTATCACATCCCGCTTTCTTCTTATTATTAGAGGCGAGGCGAACTAAGCTGCAGATAGACTATATCTCATTATTAAAGCAATCTCTGATTCGCTAAGGTTAAACGATTTTTTTCACTCCATGGTTGACTGATTTTATAAAAAGAATAGGTGGTCAAAAGGGAATCTTGGCTCCTCCTCGTCCAGCCGGTTCAGGACCGGAAGCGCAAAGTAATGGGGAGAGCCCCTTTCGAATCATACATCCATCCATTAAAAAATCACGATAATTGCAAGGCTCCGGGTCATTTGGCGAATGTGCCCGGTCATTTTTTTCCAGACTTTTTTTAACTATCATAGCTTCTGCATGCCAAAAGTCAATAAAGAATTTCAACAAAAGAGGCGACTTTGTTACCCGCCTCTGCACAGTTTTTGGTCTAAGGGACTTCAGAGACCTTAATCGGTCCAGAAGGGCCCTCCGGCAGCTTTACCGGACTCAGATAACCTTATTCTCATAAAAAGCAGGGGAAAAGAAGAGAATTCTATGAAATAAGCGCATCGGTGTCCGTTAGCCTAACAAAACAACTCACTTTGACAAAATAAGGTCTCTCCTGACCGTCTAGTTCCATTGCGCTGCTGTACAACGGTTAGACTTTCACTAGCACCATTCTCCTACCGTTCATTTGTTCGCTTAATCGGCCCTCTGATGTGTTCTTACGAATCACCCGAAAGGACCTGCTATTCACCTACGAACAGCCTATGAACCACGGGCAAATATGCTGCGAAAAGCCTGCATAAATAGAGACAAAGCGGCGCGATTGCGGAGGAAGCTTCAAAGAGATGAAGCTTTCTTACTGCAAATAGGGTAAACTAGAACCATGGACAACGCAGATTGGCCGGCATTTAGGGCCGGCTTGGCGTGAATTTTGCCGGAGGGATAGGAATGAGTAGACATGGGGGCAGACAGACAGAGCAGAGAAAAGCGGAGCATATCGACATTTGTTTGAACCGGGATGTGGCGGGCCAAGGGATCAGCACGGGACTGGAAGCTTATCGGTTTCGTCACAGTGCGCTTCCGGAAATCGATTTTGCGGAGATTCGGCTGAATTCCTCCTTCCTCGGAAAACAACTGGAGGCGCCGCTAATGATCAGCTCGATGACCGGCGGAACGAAGGAAGCGGCGGATATCAACCGGCGGATAGCGGAAGCCGCGGAAAGCAGAGGCTGGGCGATGGGGCTCGGTTCGGTACGCGCAGCGATCGAACACCCGGAGCTTGCCGCCACTTTTCGGGTGCGCGATGTAGCGCCGTCGATTCCCGTCCTGGCCAATCTGGGAGCGGTTCAGCTCAATTACGGCTATGGCGTTGACCATTGCCGCCGTGCGGTGGAGCTGTCCGGGGCCGATGGCTTGGTGCTTCATCTCAATAGCATGCAGGAGCTGTTTCAGCCTGAAGGAAATACAAATTTTAAAGGGCTGCTGAAGAAGATAGAACAGGTCTGCCGTGAACTGAAAGTGCCGGTCGGTGTGAAAGAGGTCGGCTGGGGCATTCGCGGCGATCTCGCCCAGGCTCTGTCCGAAGCGGGAGTCTCGTTCATCGATGTGGCGGGTGCGGGAGGAACCTCCTGGAGCCAGGTGGAACGATACCGCTCCAGGGACCCGATCCGGTCGGAAGCCGCGGCCGCCTTCGCCGGGTGGGGGCTGCCTACGGCAGCATGCATCCGGGAGGTGCGGTCCCGGCTGCCGGAGGCCGTCTTGATTGGGAGCGGCGGCCTGGCGAACGGGGTGGATGCCGCCAAGGCATTGGCCCTTGGAGCAGATATAGCGGCCTTCGGCCGATCGGTGCTGGCTTCGGCCGTTCAGTCCGCCGAATCGCTGAACCGGCTGTTCGAACGGATCGAATTCGAGCTGAAGGCTGTCCTGTTCGGAACGGGAGCCGCCACGGTCCGGGAATTGAAGGAGAGCAGCCCGTTGGAAAGCGTGTATGCTTGACGGATGCGGGGTCCGTTTGAAAGGCCTGCGCAACTGCGGGATCAGGCAACGGATCCCTACCGCCAAAAAAGCCGGCATTCCTTGAGGGAATACCGGCTTTTTGTCTATTATGCACGGGCAGCCGCCTGTCCTTCAATGACGGGTTTGATAGGCTGCGTACGCCTGCCCTTCGCTAACGTCGGTAGGCCGTCGAAGCGGAAGGATCGATGCTGTCGATGGCTCCGATGCTCCCGATGGCTCCAGATCACTTTCGTTTTTTGGCGTGCTTTTCAATTAATTCGACGATGCGTTCCACGCTGTTTTGCACGGAGCTTTCTTTCATAGCGGCAATGTAGCGGTTCCTTCCGTCGTACAGCCCGTTAACCGCCTGGAGCAGCGTATCCGGGGTTAAATCCTCTTCAAGCAGCACTTGGCTGAAGCCGCTTTTGGCGAAGGATTGGGCATTGATGATTTGGTCCCCCCGGCTGGCTTGCTTCGACAGCGGAATGAGCAGCATCGGTTTCTTCAGCGCCAGAAATTCGAAGATCGAATTGGAGCCGGAACGGGAGACGACCAGGTCTGCCATAGCCATAATATGAGGCAGCTCGGCCTGAATGTATTCAAACTGCTTGTAGCCTTTAACGCTTCGTCCCGCATCGACCATTCCCTTGCCGCAAATATGAACGATCTGATAGCGTTCGAGCAGCCGGTCGAGTGTGGCCCGGACCGTTTCATTGATGATTTGGGAACCGAGGCTTCCTCCCATCACCATGAGCACCGGCTTGCCGGCCGTGAATCCGCAGAGCCTTCTGCCTTCGTCGGCCTTCCCCTGGAACAGCTCTCTCCGGATCGGAGGCCCGGTATGAATGGCCTTATCCCCGTTGAAGTGTCGCAGGCTCTCTGGGAAAGTGACGCACACTTTGGCGGCGAAAGGGGTGGACAGCTTATTGGCGAGCCCCGGGGTCATGTCGGATTCGTGAATGATGACCGGAATCCGGTTCAGCCAGCTCCCGAGCACAACGGGAACGGAGACAAAGCCTCCCTTGGAGAAAACGATTTGCGGCTTTATTTTTCTCAAAATCCGGTAAGCCTTCAGGACTCCCTGCATGACATGAAACGGGTCTTTCAAATTTTTCAAATCCAAATATCTTCTCAGCTTTCCGGAAGGAATGGCGTGGTAAGGGATATCCCCCAGGTTTTCTATAATTTGCTTCTCTATTCCCGCTTTGGAGCCTATGTACTCTACGGCCCATCCTTTTTCCCGCAAGCTTTGAATAATGGCCAGGTTGGGGGTAACATGACCCGCCGATCCCCCGCCGGTAAACACAATTTTATTGTTCAGCATGATCGCCTCCGTTGGTATCTGTCATCCACAGGCTCTTCGGTTTGTATATAAATAACGGCAGGCTAGGATTCACCGTTCTGCAAGAGCAGTCACCTGTTCTCAAAAGTTACATTAGAAACGTCATCTTGGCGCGAGAACCGCCCAATGACGCGCTGCGAAATCGCCCCGGAAACATCCGGAGCCACAGGCCGGCCGATTTCGGTCATTGTGCTACGCCTTCTCCAGCAAGCCTTCCGTGAAATAAGACTCTCGCTTGACCGGCCATTCCGCTCCTCTTTCCCAAGCGAGCACGAAAGCTTCATAACGCATTTCCTTAGGAACGGAAGAGAATGAAGCCAGATCGCCAAATACGCGGTTGATCGATGCCATCTGGGTCTCGTGGGCTTGCAGCGCTTTAGCTTTGATCGGCCAATCCGTGGAAGTGTCCAGCATAAGGGTGGGCTTGTGCCCTGCTTGAAGCAGAGCTTCGCTGGCATAATAGTAGAGCTTCTGAACCTTGGGGCAGCGCCCGCTCAGGACGGCTTCCTTGACTGCAAAATGGACGGCCACATGATCCGGATGCCCGTAAATTCCGTCCTCGGGGAAGGTCACCACGATCTCGGCCTGTTCCCTGTTCAGAAAGTCGGCGACATCCTCCACAAGCTGTGAAAGAGGGACATCCTTCAACGTACCGTCACCATAATCCAGTTGGCAGACGGTGGCAATTCCGAGAATATCGGCGGCATTCCTCAGCTCCTGCTTGCGTCTTGCGGCCAGCTCCGCTTTGGTCAATGGAGCAAATCTACCGGCTTTGCCGGCGTCCCCCGGAGTGAAGGTTTGCAGCACGAAGCGGTCCTTGCGGCGGCCTATTTCGAGAATGGCCGAGGATGCGCCGAATGCTTCGTCGTCAGGATGGGCAAGCACTCCGGCAATGGTCGTTCCTGTCATCGCTTAATCCTCCTAATGGGCTGTTTTGCCAGACTGAGGGCGGGATTCCCGCACTTTCATCCATTATACCTCTATCCGCGCAGCCGGCACCATAACCATTTTGCAAAGCGTGCCCCTTACCGGTTTGCCGCAGGAAGCAAAACATGCTATACATAGTAGTAAATCGAAATAAAATGGGACAGGCTGCCCGCCAGAACGAAAAGATGCCAAATGGCATGCTGGTAAGGGACCGTTTTAAGGATATAGAAGACCGACCCCAATGTATAGAAGATTCCGCCGGCGACAAGCCAGGACATTCCGGCAGCCGGCAGCCTTTCGGACAATGGCCCTATGACGATCACAATCATCCAGCCCATGCATAAGTAGAATTGGGTGGAGATTTTGGCAAATCTCGCGGGATGGAACAGCTTCAGGCTAATTCCGAACAGGGCGAGACTCCAGATGAAAATGAACATGGCCCAGCCCATCCATCCCTTTAAAGTGACCAGCATATAGGGAGTATTGGTTCCTGCAATGAGCAAAAAAATAGCGGTATGGTCCAGAGTCAGAAGCCGCTTCTTCCAATCTTCTCTCTGAATCCCGTGCATCAGTGTGGAAGATAGATAGAGCAGGACCAGGGAGAAGCCATAGATGCCGAAGCTGATTAGGCGCTCGATTTGCTGACCGTTCTGCGGATGACTGATGAGCAGCAGAAGAGCGGCGATGCTCAGAACCGCGCCGATCCCGTGAGTAATCGTGTTCGCAGCTTCTTCTCTCCAAGTAGTGTCCATAAGAACAAGCCTCCTTAGCCCGTTGCGTTATTCTATAGAATTACAATATGGGCGGGAGCGGAAAATGGTCACTCGGCGGACAAGGCTTTTAATAAGATCGATCCTGTCTAAAGCGGGCTGCTTAAGGAAATTTCATATAAGGTTCATCCATGGCAATGTCCGTCACTTTATTGGCTGTCCACGTCATCGGCATGTTGATAGAGAAGGGAGGCCACAAGCCCCTCAGGGCGTGATGGGTTAAGAAAATGAGAGAGGAGCAACTTCCGGGTGGCATCAAATAAACCGAGAATTAAAGAATTGGAAATCGTGAGGGCTTTCGCCATCATGGCTGTTCTCATGATCCACAGCACCTCGGAGGCAACAGTGGATATCCCGCTGGGGAGCCGGTCCCAGGTTATCTATTTGGTTATTAACAAGCTGAGCAATTTTGCGGTGCCGGTGTTTGTCATTCTAAGTGCCATCGTTCTGTTCTACCGTTATTACGACTCGTGGAACGTCCGGGAGGCGCTGGCTTTTTACCGCAAAAGAATCCAATATATCGTTGTGCCGTATTTGCTGTGGTCGTTTTTTTATTACGTCTATAATCAATGGCTGCCTACTAAAGACTGGTCTGGAGTGACGATCGATTGGCTGCAGTTCGCGGATAAGCTGAGGTGGGCGGAAACTGGATATCATCTTTATTTCATCATTTTGATTCTGCAATTTTATCTGCTGTTTCCATTGCTGATGACGGCTGTAAAATATTGGAGATGGTTCAGGAAATATTGGGTCGTTATCGCCTTCTTGTTTCAAACGGCGTTCTATATTTATCATTACTGGGTCCACTCGTTCGAGCATCCGGCGACTTTATTCGGCACTTACATCGGTTTGTTCGCGGCGGGCGGGGCTATCGGCATGAATTATGAGCGGTTCCGCAATGCTTCCAAGCATATTTGGTGGGTGCTGGGAAGCGGCATTCTGTCCGGGTATACGTTCGCCCTGCTCTTCGTTCTGAGACAGCATGATATCGATTTCGGGCCGCCGGCGATGGAATTTTTCTTCAATGTGTATGCGATGACTATGGCGGTCAGCCTGCTGTGGATCGGCGTCCGGCTGCTGGAGGACCTGCCCGGGTTATCCACGCTGTTAATGTCCATGGGAGCGGCTTCCTTCGGCATTTATTTCGTGCATCCGGCCTTGCTGTCCTTCTGGAGATATCAATTCGTCTTTCCGGGAGACTCGGCCGCCTATCAATGGTCCACGCTCGGCGCGGCGGTCATGACGTTCACCGTTCCATGGCTGCTGGTCGTGCTCCTTAAGAAATGGAAAATCTCATGGATATGGTTCGGAAAATAAGGCGGACACCTAAGCTCGAGGCCTGCAAATTTGCAGGCTTTCGGTTTTTCGGCCCGCGCGCGAAGCGGTTAACCGAGCTTTTTAAACGATTTTAGACAAAATTAGGGACAGCCTCTTAATGGCTTCAACGGAATGGAGGGAATAAGGCGGGATGAAGCATCCGTTTGAACGTAAAAATATCCGCGGAGAGCGGCTGGTGGAGTTCCTTCGCGCTATCGGCGAGGAAGGGGTGAAGACAGAGGACCTTTATTTTCTGTGTATCGGTACGGACCGCTCCTCCGGTGATGCCTTCGGTCCGCTGGTCGGAAGCTGGCTGCGCGAGGCCGGTTACCGGAATGTGACCGGGACATTGGATTGGCCCTGTGATGCCGATACGATGGAGGAGCATCTGCAGGAAATTCCTGCGGGCAAAATCGTGCTCGCCCTCGATGCATGCCTCGGGAGGGAGGCTTCCTCCGTCGGGCTGTTCCAAGTGGCCGCGGAGCCGATAGAGCCCGGCAAGTCCATGGGCCATACCTTGCCGAAGGTCGGGCATTTCAGCATTGCCGCAATCGTCAATCGCAACGAAGGCCAGCCTTATCGCGTGCTCCAGACGACTTCGCTCTATTTGGTCATGACGATGGCACGGGAGCTGGTTCAGGCGGTGCAGACTGCCTTCCCATTGGAAGCCGCGCCCGGAATTACCCGACCTCTCCGCTTCCGGGAACGATGAGACGCTAGGCCGTACAAAGCCTGGTGAGAGAGGTGAAATAAGCGAAAACCAGCTCTTCGGATGGCGGTTGTTATTTCCATACCTCGATACAGTCCGGGTCATCATTGGCCACCTGTCCGACACGGGGATTAACCGGGTAAACGGTCATTTGCTCGGCCGGATAAGGTACAAGCAGCTCCGATAGAATGCGGGGATCGCTCACATTACGGTCCAGCCAAAGCGCTTCGTTCTGAGGATCGAGAATCGCCGGCATCCGGTTATGGATGGGAAGGACCAGCTCGTTGGGCGGGGTGGTGATGATCGTACAGGTGCTGATCTTGTTGCCTTCCGGTGAGATCCAGGTATCGTATAATCCGGCCATGGCAAATATCTTCCTGTCCTTGCGCATTATCCGCATAGGCTGCTTGTCCCCATTTTCTGTTTTCTTCCATTCATAGAAGCTGTCGGCGGGGATCAGACACCGTTTCCGTTGGAAAGCTCCTCGGAAGGAGGGCTTCTCCTGCAAGGTTTCCGCTTTGGCGTTGATCGTTTTGAAGCCGATTTTCTCATCCTTCGCCCAGGAAGGAATCAGTCCCCAGCGAAGCGTCCCGATTCTGCGCCGGCCCTGATGCTCAATGATGGCATGGACGGCTTGTCCCGGAGCCACGTTATATCTGGGCAAATATTCATAGGGCAGAGGCTCTATGCCAAATCGCCCGAAAATTTCCTCAAGCAAGACGGTAATGGTGTATCTGCCACACATGTTCCATCCCTCCTCTTCATATACTTTTTTACCACATTAGAAAGTTAAAGTTCAATAAAGCATTAAAATGGAACAACTTTCTAATTGGCATAAAAAGCAACCTCTAATACCGGGTTATTCATCTTTGGTTCAGGTGCTCCCCGCAAAGTACCCGGAATAAGCTTCGAAGGTCACACGTCACTTTGTGGGGTTTTTACAGGGCTTCGTCAGGAGCTTTTTTTACCACAACCGCTCCCGGATAAAAAAGCTGTTCCCATCAAATAACCGAAAAAGACGTCGGATAATTTTAATTTGTGTTTTACAAAATTCGCGTTCATTTTTAACGGGAAAAGATTAAACTGTAGGTCACGGCGCACTCTGACCGTTCACCTTTAATAAGATTGCAGTAAATTCCATTAAATGCCAATCACCAACTGCTAACTCCCAACTAACTATATACGGAAACGAGTGCCATCTTTCGCCCAATATAAGGCAAGACGCCTTTCCGCCTTTCCTTTAACCAAATTCACTTAAACCAGTGGCCCCAATAGCCCCAATAGCCCCAATAGCACTTCAACCGGGCGACCTGCGAAAATTGTAAAAAACCAGGCGATTGGAGAGCTTTGCTGCATTTTAATTCGCCATCCCTTTCGGGGTGGGAATCAAACCATCATTACACGGCCGCCCTGCCGCGAAAAATTGGACAGCGAATTACTCACTGTCGTCTTAAATAGTTGTAACATGCAAAAGAAGGAGGATGACTCCATGCCGGAAATTAATCATATTCACTTGGCTACGGATAAAGGAGAAATTTATTGCTGTCTGCGCAATCGCGTGGTGGTGTTGGATGAAGACCACCGTTCCCGGTTCTGCAGCAGCTGCAAGATGTATAACGGGGATGCAGGAGGGAAAGGGGTGGAATGCGTATGGAATGACCAGCGGGACGTAAGTGATCCCCATTTGGTGACGGATCCTTACAAGGAGTGGGTGGAGAATCAGAAACGCAAAGATTCCGCCTTTCCGTCAACGAACCCCTCCTCCTTCGCCACGATATAAGGAGGAGGGATGCTGCGGCGAGCCGTACGATGGGGCCCTCCCTGTCTGGGAGCCCCATCGGAAGGTGGGCCGGCTCACAAACAGCGGAGCAGGTCGCCGGCGAGAATCGATGCCGGAGCCGACCGCTCCGCCGCGGCGCGATCCCCGGCCGCGCCATGCAGCCATACGCCGAACGCCGCCGCTTGCTCGGCCGTGAGGCGCTGCGCGAGCAGGCCGGCAATGACGCCGGCGAGCACGTCGCCCGTGCCACCGGTGGCCATCCCCGGGTTGCCGGTCGTGTTCACGTACACGACCCCATCCGGGGTGGCGACGACGGTGCGGGCGCCCTTGAGCACGAGCGTGACGCCGTGCTCCTCCGCGTAGCGGCGCGCGAGGCCGATGCGGTCGCGCTGCACCTCTGCGGTGCTGAGCCCCGTCAGCCGGGCCATTTCGCCCGGGTGGGGCGTCAGCACCGTAGCGGCCTCGCGCTTGCGCCAGGACGCGAAATCGGGCGCATCGGCGAGCATGTTGAGCGCGTCGGCGTCGAGCAGCAGCGGGCATTGCGCGCCTTCCCAGATGGCGCGCAGCCACTGCACGTCGTCGCCGTAGCGCCCCATGCCCGGGCCGATCGCCAGTGCGTCGCGCCCTTCGGCCAGCGACAGCACCTGCTCGGCGGACACCTCGGCCCAATCGCCGTGGCCGGCGTCAGGCAGGCCGGCGAGCATGGCCTCGGGGAGGCGTCCGAGCAGGTGCTGCACGAGGCTGGCC
>NZ_JBHTIU010000052.1:0-19308 GCF_042677205.1 Paenibacillus residui | reverse complement strand
TCATCTTGGCGATATCGAAGGCGTGCAGCGGAATACGCGTAAGAACAAACGCGTGAGCCGAAAGCAAGCGCAGAAGCTATCAAATTGGTCCATGGGCAAGGTGAAGCAGTATTTGACGTATAAATTGGAACGAGAAGGGATCGCACTCCATCTCGTCGATGAATCGTATACAAGTCAGACATGTCCTGTCTGCAGGAAGTGCAATAAACGAACATACAGGAACTATCGCTGTGCGTGCGGGTATAGAGAGCATCGGGATCTGCACGGGGCCAGGAATATCCTCAGCAAAGCGTTATTCAGCGAGTTCGTGCATTTTGATGTAGAAAGCAAGATGAAGTATCTACGGATTGCTTAGGCAAGAAGTAGTAGACGGGCTGTTCCGCCCCCGATGTCTACAAGAGACATCGGTTGCTTACTAAGACAACTTCACAGATACCCCGTACTTGGATATGGAGTAGATGGGGCAAAACCCTATCTACAATAGGTACATGAAGTTGCCCGTGGTAAGAAGCCCCGACTTCAACTCGCGATAGCGAGTAAGTGGGGGAGGTTCACGAGTTCACAGGTTTCCCATATTCGTGACAAAAAATCGAAAGTTTACAAATTTTGCATTGTGCAACGGCCCAACATGTGGTAGCTTAAAAAAGAAAAGAAAAAAATGCCGAATCCAGCTCTATTACAAGCTGGTACGGGGGATCACTATGGGGTGAATGCTATTGCGGGTGCACGCTTTAGCTAGGGAATCCTCGACCCGAACCCGACAACTAACTCCGGAGGCATAAGGAGGAAGCAACACTGAGGCTCAATCATTTTGGCCAGAAACTGGCATTATCTTCCGCGTTATTGTTATCTGGATTATTTGTTTCGCATCAGGCTGATGCGGCTGAATCGAATATTGATGTGAAAGTACAAATAAATGATGAATTGGTCGTTTTCCAAGAGGGACAGCCTTATCTGGATGCCACGGGGACGACAATGGTGCCGCTGCGTCCGGTTGCCGAGAAGCTTGGTTACCAGTTGAACTGGTCCAAGGAGCAGGACAAAGTAACGACTGAGGTATTTAACGAAAGCCGGAGGATCACTTTGGTTACCGGCTCTAAAGAAGCGATTGTGAACGACGAACCTGTAGCTTTGGACTCCGAAGTAGATTTTGTTGACGGACAGGTATATGTTCCTGTGCGTTTCCTATCCGGAGCGTTCGGTTATATGCTGCAATGGGATGACGTTAATTATATAGCAATTATTGCGGCAGATGGAAAGTATCATGCTCCGGCATGGTATTCTGCTCCTCCCGAAGCCGCCGAAGAGGTAGTCGACACCACTCCGGCAGTTATCGAGAAGGCAAGGGAATATCTGGGAACCCCTTACCAGTGGGGAGGAACCACGCCTAGCGGGTTTGACTGTTCCGGCTTTATCCGTTATGTGTTTTCAAGCGAGGGAATTGAGCTGCCTCGTACTTCTGCGAGTATGTACGATGAGGCAGGCACTTCGGTTAGCGAGTTGAAGGAAGGGGATCTTGTCTTTTTCTCGATCACCAAGAACTTCTCTATCTCGCATGTCGGAGTTTACATTGGCAATAACGAATTTATTTCGTCTACAACGTCTTCTGGTGTTAAGGTAGATAGCCTTAACAGCAAATATTGGGGTCCGCGCTATGTCGGAGCCAAGAGAGTATTGTAACCGATACTAAGCGATTAGACGCAAGCATGCACCTGCTTGTGTCTTTTTTTGTACAAGCATATGTTAATCGGAAGACCTTTATGAACAAAGATCTGTGCATCAAGTGCATGCGTGAAAAGCTGCTATAGCGCTGAAAGAACAATCTTCGGAAATCTTTCCGTTAGAAAGTCTTCTTATCTTTACTTTAACCCTTATCCTTATGGTCTAAACCAAAAGCTTATTTAAAGCTTACATGAATATAGACGGATAAAAGTAACAAAATGTTTTCAATTTTACGATGATTTCAAATTAATCTGATATTTGTTCACGAATTTGACACAATTGAAAGGTAGACGCTCATCTCATGAAAATCACTTCGTATCTTTTTTGACAATTGACTAATGTGAGGTAAATTTTCGAGAATGATTAATCCCTTCGGGTTACCCGGTTGGAGCGGTGTTGTAGTGTTGTGCAAGATTCCAGCCGGAAAATCGTTTATAATAAGGATGAACTCACAGATGGCTATGCCTTGATAAATATATGCTGCGGAGGGATACAATGAGAACGGTCGATATAATCCGTAAGAAAAGGGACGGCGGGGAATTGAATTCGGAGGAAATCGCCTTTATAATCCGGGGCTGCACAGACGGGTCCATACCGGATTATCAATTGTCGGCATGGGCTATGGCGGTTTATTTCCAAGGGATGAACGCCAGGGAGACCGCTGATTTGACTATGGAAATGGCCCGTTCGGGGGATCAGATGGATCTCGGCGCCATTCATGGGATAAAAGTGGATAAACACAGCACTGGCGGTGTAGGGGATACGACTACGCTTATTCTTGCTCCGCTTGTCGCAGCGGCGGGAGTTCCTGTGGCCAAGATGTCCGGGCGCGGGTTGGGCCATACCGGCGGCACCATCGACAAGCTGGAGTCGATCCCCGGATACCGGGTGGAATTGAGCAAGGAGCAATTCGTGGAGCAGGTCAACCGGGTTGGCGCTGCCGTTATCAGCCAAACAGGGAATATTACACCCGCGGACAAAAAGCTGTACAGCTTGAGGGATGTGACGGCGACGGTCAACTCCATCCCGCTGATAGCCAGTTCGGTGATGAGCAAGAAAATTGCCTCGGGTGCCGATGCTATAGTGCTGGACGTCAAAACCGGCAATGGCGCCTTCATGAAATCGTTGGAGGAATCGATTGAGCTGGCCGAGGCGATGGTTGCCATAGGCTCGCAGGTAGGGCGCGAAACGGTAGCGGTCATTACCGGTATGGACGAGCCGTTGGGCAGCTCCATCGGAAATGCTCTGGAAGTGAAGGAAGCGATCCGGGTGCTGAAAGGAGAAGAGACCGGCACTCCGCTGAGGAAGGTCGCCTTGATGCTGGGCGCGCATATGCTACTGCTGGGGGGCAAGGCGAAGGATTATGTCCAGGCTGTAGGTATTTTGGAAGAGGCTATTACAAGCGGTGCGGCCTGTAATAAGCTGAAGGAAATGATCGCAGCCCAGGGAGGGAAAGCGGATATCGTCGATTTCCCGGAGCAGCTTCCGGCGGCCGATACGATCATCCCTGTTCATGCGGATGGGGAGGGCTGGATCGAGAGTGTCGCCGCGGAGGAAATCGGCTTGGCGGCTATGAACCTGGGGGCCGGTAGGGCCACGAAGGAGGACAAGATCGACTTAGGCGTAGGCATCGTGCTTCATAAGCGGTCCGGGGAACGGGTAGTCCGGGGAGACACGTTAGCGGAGCTTCATGTGTCTGCAGGCCGGGCTGAAGCAGCGGAAGCGGCCGGGAAGCAGGTTCTTGCCGCCTTCAGGCTGGCGGAGCGGCCGGTCGAGCCCAAGCCTCTCGTTTATGCCGTCGTTACCAAGGACGGGGTCCAAAGCGGGGACAAGGTTTGGCAGTAGGGGGGGATAGCTTAGTGGAGATCATCCAGCTAGTTTACTCCCTGGAGGTAATATGAGGAAACTGGATGGAAAATCTCAGACTGTTGAAAAAAGAATCTCAGTATCTTCATCGTAACCGTACCTAGCATAGTCAGTAGAGGTACAAATGCGCGAAGAGTGATCGAACGAGTGCGTTTTATACGAAAAAACATACAGTCAGACAAATGAATCACAAGTTCTGTTGGGTAACTGGAAGTAGAAGCTTTGCGCCGAGCGAATTATTTTACATAAGAACGGGATGAAAAGGTTGAACATTAAAGAACAAATACAGCTGCAGCCGGATTGGCTGAAAAAAGTGACGGTTATTCATACCCAAGCGAAGGAAGCCGGCGGTTCTTTTCCGATATTGCTTCCCTTTGCATGGGATGAGGTTATGTGCAGACAAATAGAGAAGGAATCGGGGCCGCTGCTCCATATATGGAGGCATCCCCGGGCTTTTGTCGTCGGCTTGAGGGACAGGAAGCTTCCTTATGCGGAGCAGGCCATGGATTGGCTTAGAGGGGAAGGCTATGACACGGCCGTCCGCAATTCGGGCGGGGCGGCGGTTCCTCTGGATGCCGGCGTGGTGAACCTGTCTCTTGTTCTACCCAACCCGGAAGGGAAGATGGACTTCCATCAAGATTTTCGTTTCATGGTTTCCCTGCTCCGCCAAGTCATTTCGCCATGGACCGATTTCGTGCAGGATGGGGAAATCCGGGGGTCCTATTGCCCCGGGGATTACGATCTGGCGATAGGCGGGCGGAAATTTTGCGGGATAGCGCAGCGGCGCCAAGCCCGGGGCTTCGTCATCCAAGCCTTCGTCGTTGTAGAAGGCAGGGGAACAGACCGCGCCTCCGTCGCCAGAAGATTCTATGAGATCGCCTCCGGAGGGGATTCCGCCCTGGCTTATCCCCGAGTCAGCGACACGAGCATGGGCAGCCTGGCGGAGTTGGCGAATGTGCCTTCAGCAGAAGCCTTCGCTCAGCGAACGGTGGAGGTTGTCCGTGAAGCAGGAGGATGTTTAAGGGAAAGCGGACCGGCGGAGCTGCTGAATCCGGAAATCGAACAGACCATGACACTGCTCAAAAACCGATACGATCGTTAAATAATCGCAGCTCCCGCCGTATATGATAATCGTTCTAGCCCAGAAAGTGATACAATGCCGAAGGAAGCTTCTTCTGCCAGAATCCCCATAGATGCTTTCCTTCGTCTTCTTCGTAATAAACATTAGCCCCTTTACTTGTCAACAGCTCTTTGGCCAGGCGATTGGCTTCCAGGAAATCGAAGGTCCCTCTCTGAGTTTTCACTTCTGTTTCCTGCAGACCGATCAACATATACATGTCGAGCCCGCTTAGATCCGATTCGCCCGTCAGGCGCTGCCGCGTAGGTGGCAAGAAGGCGCCGGACAAGGAAATCAGCTTGCGGAACAGATGAGGGTGATCGAGGGCCAGATGCAGACTGACAGTGGCCCCCAGCGAATCCCCCGCCAGTATTCTTTCCTCGGCGGAAGCCCGGATCGGGAAGCTTCGTTCTATTTCCGGCATCATTTCTTCCGTCCAGAAACGGCAATAAGCCGAGAAGCGTTCTCCGTCCGGAGAATACTCCTCTGTCCGGTTTTTCAGATCGACATGTACTCCAACAATAATAGGGGGCTCCATATCTTCCTCTAGGACAAGCTGATTCGTTGCTGTTGCAATTCGGCCATAATTCAAAAATTCGACCCCGTCCTGGCAGTAAACGACCGGATAGGTCAGCAGCTCGTTATAGCCGGGAGGTAAATACACCCAGATCTCTCTCTCCGTCTGAAGGGAAGCCGAATAAATTTGTTTCTTGAGGATAGTGCGATGGTAAATAGATGGATTGGTCATGATACATTCATCCTTCCTGTTATACTCCCGTCTTATTTTTTTCAACGGGGAGGTAAATGATATAATATTGAGGCTAAGCTATTAGATGGGGTTTTAATGAATTAGCCGGCCATCTGTTATATAACTTTTTTTCAACTGTTTAAAAACAGTAAAGCCTATAAATCGAACAAACTTTATATTTTGGTGGAAATTCTAGTGAGACAGTAATATAATAATTGTATAACAGATTACTCTTCGTAACAATTATTGACTAGCGAGGTGCGAAGCAAATGAGTAGTGAGGTGCACGTAATGAATAAAGCTTCCGAGGTTAGCAAGGCTTATGAAGTACAGTCGGAGGAAGTTCAGCCGCTGTCCATCCTCTCCCCGGATGGAGAAATTATCAATGAAGCGGAAATGCCCGAGCTGAGCGATGATGAGCTGAAAGAGCTGATGCGGAGAATGGTGTTCACCAGAACCTGGGATGAGCGGGCTGTCAATTTGGGACGTCAGGGCCGTCTCGGTTTCTATGCGCCGGTATCCGGTCAGGAAGCTACAATGGTCGGCAGTGAGTTCGCATTGGATAAAGAAGACTATATTTGCCCCGGTTACCGCGATATGCCTCAATTGGTATGGCATGGCCTGCCGTTATATCAGGCGTTCTTGTATTCGCGCGGCCATCAGCATGGGGGACAGATTCCGGAAGGAGTCAACGTGCTCATGCCCCAAATTATTATCGGTGCCCAGATCCTGCATGCGACCGGAATTGGTATGGGATTGAAGAAGCGCGGCAAGAAAAATGTCGTTATTACTTATACCGGAGACGGAGGTTCTTCCGAAGGCGATTTCTACGAAGGCCTGAACTTCGCAGGTGTCTTCAAGCTGCCGGTCATTTATTTTGTCCAGAACAACGGTTATGCCATTACGACTCCATTCTCCAAACAAACTGCGGCTCAGTCGGTTGCCCATAAAGCAGTAGCTGCGGGAATCAAGGGCGTACAGGTGGATGGAATGGACGTGTTCGCCGTTATTAAAGCCGTACGCGATGCAGCCGAACGCGGCCGGAACGGGGAAGGAGCCACGCTGATCGAAGGCCTGACCTACCGTTTCCGTCCTCACTCGATGTCTGACGATACGACGAAATACCGGACCAAGGACGAGGAAGGCGTATGGAGCGAGAAGGATCCGATTGAACGCTTGCGCAAATATTTGAACAAGAAGGGCCTGTGGACAGAGGAAGACGATGCCCGAGTCAAAGACGAAGCGAAAGCGGCAGTTGCCGAGCATATCAAGAAGGCGGAGCAAATCGAGAAAATGACGGTGCCCGGACTGATCGACAGCATGTTCGAGTCGACACCGCAGCATTTAGAAGAGCAGAAAGCTTATTACAATAAAAAATAAGACCGGAAACAGGCCTTTACGCAATATATAACAGCTTGATTAGGTATTCTAAGGAGGAATCGGGTTAGTCATGGCTCAAATGAACTTGAAAGAAGCAATCAGAGACGCTATGCGCGTCGAACTTAAACGCGATCCCAACGTTCTGTTGTTCGGGGAAGACGTCGGTAAAGTCGGCGGAGTATTCCGTGCGTCCGAAGGTCTGCAGGAAGAATTCGGTGAAGAGCGGGTGTTCGATACTCCACTGGCGGAATCCGCTATCGGCGGATTGGCGGTCGGCTTGGGAACGCAAGGTTTCCGGCCGATTGCCGAAATTCAGTTTATCGGCTTCATATTTGAAGCAATGGACCAAATCTGTGTGCAAGCTGCCCGCATGCGTTACCGTTCCGGCGGAAGATACCATGCACCAATCGTATTCCGTACTCCTTTTGGAGGAGGTGTCAAGGCGGCCGAGCTGCATACCGACTCTCTGGAAGGATTGCTTGTACAAACTCCAGGTATTAAGGTCGTTGTGCCTTCCAACCCGTATGATGCCAAGGGTCTTCTTATTTCGGCGATCCGTGACAACGATCCGGTCTTTTTCATGGAGCATCTGAATCTGTACCATGCTTTCCGGGAAGATGTTCCGGAAGGAGAGTATACCGTACCGCTCGGAAAGGCCAAGGTCGTGCGCGAAGGAACGGACGCCACCATTATTACTTACGGGGCGATGGTTCATACTTCGCTCAAGGCGGCGGAAGAGCTGGAGAAGACGAAAGGGGTTAAAGTCGAGGTTATCGACCTGCGGACAATCATGCCGATCGATATCGATACCATTGTGGAGTCGATTAAGAAAACGAACCGCGCTATCGTTGTTCAGGAAGCACAGAAAACGTCCGGCGTAGCTGCAGAAGTCATCGCGCAGATCAATGAAAAAGCGATTCTTCATCTGGAAGCGCCGGTTCTGCGCGTAGCGCCTCCGGATACCGTATATCCTTTCGCTCTTATCGAGGATCAATGGCTTCCGAATCCGGCTCGCATTATTGCAGGGATTAATGAAGTTCTTGAATTTTAACCGGATTGGACAAGTCAGCCTTTCTATCAGTAAGAGACGTATCCGAAGGAATGCGGATGCGTCTAAATTTCGCTTGCTTGCACAGGAATGCACCTAGGAAGTCGGAATGGGCAAGGAAGCCGAGCAGAATGTTTAAATAACCCTACATAGGGGCGAACGGAATTAGTTTCATGCATAACGATCAAGGAGGTAGGGGCCATGGCCATGTTTCAATACAGATTCCCTGAGCTCGGGGAAGGCCTGCACGAAGGTGAAATTGTCAAGCTTCACATCAAGCCTGGCGATAAAATAACAGACGATGATATCATTATGGACGTGCAGAACGATAAGGCGGTTGTTGAGGTGCCTTGTCCGGTTAACGGTACCGTCGTTGAGGTGAAAGTACAGGAAGGGCAAGTATGTACAGTCGGTCAGGTAGTGGCTGTCATCGATGCGGAAGGCGATCTTCCCCCGGATCATGGCGATACGGAAGGAACCGCTGAAGAAAAAGTAGAAGATAATATAGGCGAAGCGGTCGTTGACAACGTGGAGAATACGGCCAAGGCGGATGCTTCCGAGGGTCAGGCCGGACTGGGTACGAACGCCAAGCCGGCGGCTTCTGCGAAGGAGGTGCTGGCAACGCCTAGCGTTCGCAAGCTGGCCAGGGAGAAAGGTATTAATATCGCCGATGTCCCGGCTACCGGCAAGAACGGGCGAGTCACCCGCGAGGATGTGGAAGCTTTCGCAGCGGGCGGAGGCCAGGCTGTCGCGGACAAGCCGGCAGAGGCGGCTGCTCCGGCAGCAGGTGCTGCGGCTGCGACCGTTGTAGCGGGAGACCGGATCGAAGAACGCGTTCCGTTCAAAGGTATCCGCAAAGTGATCGCCAACGCCATGTCCAAGTCGGTATATACGGCACCTCATGTCACTATTATGGACGAAGTGGACGTATCCCAGCTTGTGGCGCTGCGTCAGAAAGGCAAGGCACTCGCCGAGCAGAGGGGCGTCAAGCTGACTTACCTTCCGTTTATCGTCAAGGCTCTTGTGGCTGCGGTCAGACAGTTCCCGGTTATGAATGCGATGATCGACGAAGAGAAGAACGAAATTGTGTACAAGAAGTACTACAATATCGGGATTGCGACCGATACGGATAACGGCTTGCTCGTTCCGGTGATTCACGATGCAGACCGTAAGAATGTCTGGACGATCGCCTCGGAAATTAAAGATTTGGCCACCCGCGGACGTGAAGGCAAGCTCGCACCCCACGAGATGAAGGGAAGCACGATTTCGATCACGAATATCGGTTCTGCCGGAGGAATGTTCTTCACCCCGGTTATCAACTTCCCGGAAGTGGCGATCCTCGGAACCGGACGGATATCCGAGAAGCCGGTAGTGAAGAATGGCGAGATTGTAGCCGCACCGGTTATGGCATTGTCGCTTAGCTTCGACCATCGCATTATTGATGGAGCCACCGCTCAAAATTGCATGAATTATATCAAGCAGCTGTTGTCCGATCCTGAGCTGCTGGTCATGGAGGTGTAATAACTATGGTAGTCGGAGATGCGTCTATCGATATTGATGTTCTAGTTATTGGTGCGGGGCCTGGCGGTTATGTAGCCGCCATCCGCGCTGCCCAGTTAGGTAAAAGCGTGATGATCGCCGATAAGTCTGACTTCGGAGGCGTTTGTCTGAACCGCGGATGTATTCCATCCAAAGCGCTTATTTCTGCAGCCCATCAATATGAAACGATGCAGAATGGCGATATCGGAATTTCGGCGGAAGGAATCAAGGTTGATTTCGCGAAAGTTCAGCAATGGAAGTCCTCGGTCGTTAACAAGCTGACCGGTGGAGTCACTTCCCTGCTTAAAGGGAACAAGGTTCAGACCTTTAACGGCGAAGTTATGTTCATCAACGAGAACGAAGCACGCTTGTTTAACGAAAGCGAGTCTCCCCGTTACCGTTTCAAGCATTGCATCATTGCGACGGGCTCTCGTCCGATCGAGCTGAAGACATTCCCATACGGGGGGCGTATCCTGTCCTCTACCGAAGCTCTGGAGCTCAGTGAAATTCCGAAGAGCCTGGTCGTTATCGGAGGAGGCTACATCGGAATCGAGTTAGGCCAAACGTTCGCCAAATTCGGTACCAAGGTAACTGTGCTGGAAGGTTCGGACACGATTCTCCCAGGTTTTGAGAAGGATTTGACACAGCTGGTGTCCCGCAAGTTGAAGAAATCCGGCGTCGATATTCATACCAACGCTCTGGCCCAAGGCTGCGAACAAACGGATAAGGACGCTACCGTTACATTTACGGTTAATGGAGAAGAAAAGCAGGTTACTGCCGAATACGTACTGGTGACAGTAGGCCGCCGTCCGAACACCGATGGCGAGCTTGGTCTGGATCTGATCGGAATCAAGATGACGGATCGCGGCATGATCGAAGTTGACGAGCAAGGCAGAACCAGCATTCCGCATATTTATGCTATCGGCGACATCGTTGCCGGTCCGGCGCTTGCCCATAAAGCTTCGTATGAGGGCAAAGTGGCGGCAGAATCCATTGCCGGCTTGCCAAGCGTTGTAGATTACCGTGCGATTCCGCTGGTCGTATTCTCCGATCCCGAGATTGCCAGCGTCGGCATGAGCGAATCCGAAGCCAAGGAAAAGGGAATCAACGTATCCGTGGGCAAATTCCCGTTTGCCGCTAACGGACGGGCATTGTCCTTGAACGCTACGGAAGGATATGTTAAAGTGATTGCGAACAAGGAAAATGGTCTTGTGCTTGGCGCACAAGTCGTTGGTGCGGAGGCATCCAACATTATCGCAGAACTGGGACTGGCTATCGAAATGGGGGCAACTCTCGAGGACATCGCCCTGACGATTCATGCCCATCCTACATTAGGCGAAATTGTGATGGAAGCTTCGGAGGTCGCTCTCGGACACCCGATTCATATTAAAATTTAACGCACGACAACAACATGGATTCCTACAGACCAACCGCAAGGTTGGTCTTTCCATGTTGATCTTAATTTCAGATACGACTTGGCCGAAAGATTGGGAGGGATATCATTGCTGCTGCATAAAGGAGAGGTGCTGTTTCGTCAAGGGGAGACAGGGTCCTTGTATCATCTCAAGAGCGGGATGCTGAAGATCGTCCGGGTCCACCAGAATGGATCGGAATTGTTGATGAATATCATTGTTCCAGGGGAAACGATACCACATCATTCTTTAATCTCCCAAAATCCGTATCATGGCACGGCTGTGGCGATCGTAACCAGCGAGGTGGAGCCGATTCCGGCGGAGGAATGGTATGGCAAGCTGGAGCGCAATCCGGAGAAGTACCGGGAGGTCGCTCTTTTACTGCAGCAAAAGCTAAGAATGATGCAGCAGCGAATGGATCATTTGACCACCATTTCTCCCTCGGATCGGCTGAGCATGTTCCAGAACTGGTTCGCCGAATATATTCAAGAGGTTCCGGTCAGTGACGTTCTAACCCAAGAGGAAATCGGGCAATGGATCGGTATCCGTAGGGAAACCGTTAATAGATTACTTAAGAAGCATTCCCTCTGATGGTAGCCAGATACCTGTTTTGTCGGTATTATATAAGCGGAAAAAGTATTAACCTTCAAGCTGTTCCTATTGCCAAGATAGAGAACGTTTTATTGCGAAACGGAAAGCTTGTAAATAAGCCGTCTTAAGAAACCAGCTAATGAACAGCAGGAGTCTTAAGACGGCTTTTTATTGGTAATATAGGTGATTCATCAGCGGACGCTTTCCGTCCGAACCTCGCTGGCCAAAGCAATATCCGGCCCGAAGCATTCATAGTGGATTCTATCGGCGGCTACTCCCCATTCTGCCAGCGCACGGTAAACCGTACGAAGCATGGGCACCGGTCCGCAAAGATAAAAGTCACAGTCCGTTCCCGGAACTATGCTTTGCAGCCAAGGAAGATCGATGTTTCCATCCTTGTCATACAACCCGTTACTCCGGTCTTCCGCAGTCGGCCGAGAATAGCAAACATAGGAACGAAGCCAGTCGTTCTCGGCGGTCAGACGGGCAACATGCTCCTTCATGGCATGAGTGGACGAATTTCGGGCGGCATGGATGAAGAACGTCGTCGGACGGTTATTAGGTGAAGCGGCCAACGAATTCAGCATGGAGATCATCGGGGTCAGACCGACTCCTCCGCTGATCAGCACGATCGGCCGTTCCGATTGGCGATCCATTGTAAAGTGGCCGGCCGGAGCGCTAAGCGCCAATATGTCTCCTTCTTGAACAGAATGATGAAGGTAATGGGAGACCACTCCGTCAGGTTTTCCGTCAATCCCATCCTCTCTCTTGACACTGATCCGATAATAACCGGTTCCCGGCTTATCCGACAGGCTGTACTGGCGGATATGGGTATATTGCTGCCCCGGAATCTCCAGCTTCACGCTGACGTATTGCCCCGGTTCAAAGGAAGCCAGTTCCCCATTGTCGGCAGGCTGCAGATAGAAGGAGGTAATCACTTCGCTCTCCTTTATCTTCCGGATGACTTTGAACTCCCGGAAGCCCTCCCAGCCTCCCGGCTGCCGGGAGCTTTCCTCATACATTCCTTTCTCCACCTGAATGAACGCCTGAGCAATCGTTTCATAGGCCTCGGTCCACGCCTGAATTATTTCCTTGCTAGCCAGCTCCCCGAGAACATCTTGAATGGCGAGCAGCAGATGCTTGCCGACTATCGGATAATGCTCCGGAAGCACGCCCAGACTCCGGTGCTTATGAGCGATCTGGATAACGGCGGGAAGAATGGCCTCCAATTTATCGATATTTTGCGCGGCGGCCAGCACGGCCTGTGCGAGAGCCGCTTGCTGTCTTCCTTTATGCTGATTGGCGTGGTTGAAGATGTTTAACAATTCCGGATGATTGGCAAACATCAGTTTATAAAAACGCCCGGTGATTTCCTCTCCGTGTTCCTGCAGGACAGGCACGGTGGCTTTAATCGTCTCTATGGTCTGTTGACTAAGCATAATGTATCTTCTCCTTTCAAGGGATTGAACTGATTTCAGTATAACGTTTCATAGTTTACCCGCGTGTGATCCAGATCACTTCAGAAATGAACGCTCTGTGACTGAATTCGGTCTTTCTCTGGAATAATTTGCGTCTTTTTGGTCAACAATGGGAGAAACAATGATTTCTTCGAGCCATGCAGAACCAGGAAGGGGAATGTTCATGTTGAAAAAATGGATTTCTAGTGCGCTGGGAGCGGCTTTATTATTTACGGCCTTAATGCCTGTCGCCAATGCCGAAGAGAAACAGAGCGGGGCCATCGATTTAACCCCCGGCGCCCGATCCGCTATATTAATGGATGTCGATACCGGTACGATCATCTTTGAAAAGAATAAAGATGAGAAGCTGCCCCCGGCAAGCATTACTAAAATCATGACCATGCTTCTGGTTATGGAAGCTTTGGACGAAGGCAGCCTGCAGATGACCGACAAGGTGCGGACCAGCGAATATGCGGCTTCCATGGGAGGCTCCCAGATTTTTCTGGAGGCCGGCGAAGAAATGACTGTGGAAGATATGCTTAAGGGAATCGCGATGGCCTCGGCGAATGACGCTTCCGTAGCCATTGCCGAGAAAATTTCCGGCTCCGAAGAAGCCTTCGTGCAAAAAATGAATGAAAGAGCCAAGCAATTAGGGATGAAAAACACGCATTTCGTCAATCCGAACGGACTGCCTGCGGCCGAGCATTATACGACTGCTCATGATATTGCCATCATGTCCAGAGAATTGATGAAGCATGAGGAAATAACGAAATTTACCGGAATGTATCAGGATTACCTGCGCAAAGATACGGCCAAGCCTTTCTGGCTGGTCAATACGAACAAGCTGGTCCGCTTCTACGAAGGAGTGGATGGTCTTAAGACGGGCTATACAAGCGAAGCCAAATTCTGCTTGTCGGCCACTGCGAAGAAAGACAACTTCCGGGTCATTGCCGTCGTTCTCGGAGAACCAAATACGAAAACCCGCAATGCGGAAGTGACCAAGCTGTTCGATTACGCCTTCTCACAGTATACGAATTATCCTATCATCAAAGCCGGAGACAGCCTGGGCGAGCTGAAAGTCAATAAAGGCAAGCACAAGCTAATCCCTCTGACCGCCAAGCATCAGTATGGCGTGCTGCTTAAGAAGGGCGAAGTAAGCGAAGGCATCCGGCATGAGGTGCAGTTAAATACTGAGCTGAAGGCTCCGATCAAATCCGGACAGGAAATCGGAAAGATTGTTGTGTACAAGGCAGACCAGCAGATTAAAGAGTTCCCGCTTTATTCTCCGATGGATATCGGCAAAGCCAACTGGTGGGATATGCTTAAGCGAACCATGGGAGGGTTATTCTTCCTCGATTGATATCCAAAATGCCAAGCTTTGTCGGATTCTATCGCATTCCTTCTACTTCTATCGCTTTTCTTCTAGTTTTGTCGGGGAGGCAGGATTTTCCCGGCAGCCCGTAGAATTGAATGGGCAAGATGGAGGAGGAATGAACAGATGAGTCTACAAATCGAAATGGAACACGGGCGAAGAGCTCTCATTGTCCGACTGGCGGGGGAGCTCGACCATCATACGGCGGATATTGTCAAGACACGCATGGAAGAAGCCATCGCCAATGAAGACGTCAATCACATCATTCTCAGTTTGGAGCAATTGAATTTTATGGACAGCTCGGGGCTGGGCGTTATTCTCGGGCGCTACAAGCAGATTACCGGTAAGGGCGGTAAAATGATCGTCTGCGGGGTTAACCCATCCGTCTATCGTCTTTTCGAAATGTCGGGCTTGTTTAAAATATTGGCCATCGAAGAAAACGAGAGACAGGCGATCTCTAGTTTGGAGGTTGTATCATGAGCAGCAATTACATGAAACTCCAATTTGCCAGCCGGTCGGAGAATGAATCGTTTGCCAGAGTAGCGGTTGCAGCGTTCGTCTCGCAGTTGGATCCTACACTGAACGAATTGACGGATATTAAGACGGTGGTATCCGAGGCGGTTACGAACGCGATCATCCATGGGTATGACGGACGGCCTGAAGGGATAGTCACCATCACCTGTTCCATCGAGGAAGATACCGTGCGAATTTCTGTAGAGGACAACGGCCGTGGAATAACCGACTTGGAGCAGGCGAGACAGCCGCTGTATACATCAAAGCCGGAGCTGGAAAGATCGGGGATGGGCTTTACCATTATGGAAAATTTCATGGATAATATCGAAATTGCCACGCAAGTCGACAGCGGAACGACGGTTACAATGACAAAGCGGATAGAATCAAAAAAATGCGCCGTTTGATTAGGGGTAATGGATATGAATGTCGATTTAAAGAACGCCTCTCATAGCTATCTTGACGATGCGGAAGTAAAGCGGCTCATCGCCCTCAGCCAATCCGGCGACCCGATTGCCAGGGATACGCTGGTGAACTGTAATATCAGGCTCGTCTGGTCGGTCGTTCAACGGTTTCTTAACCGGGGATATGAGGCGGAGGATTTATTCCAAATCGGCTGCATCGGCTTGCTGAAGTCGGTGGATAAATTCGATTTATCCTATGACGTTAAATTTTCTACCTATGCGGTTCCGATGATAATAGGTGAAATTCAAAGATTTCTGCGTGATGACGGGACAGTGAAGGTCAGCCGCTCGCTCAAGGAATTGGCTAATAAAGTACGCAAGATGAAGGATGAGCTATCCAAGACGATGGGGCGGCTGCCAACGATCAAAGAGGTGGCGGACGCGCTCGAAATCGATCCGGAAGATGTCGTCATGGCCCAGGAAGCCAACAAACCGCCATCCTCCATTCACGAAACCGTGTTTGAGAATGACGGCGATCCCATTACTCTAATGGATCAAATTTCGGATGAATCCCAGGATAAATGGTTCGAGAAGCTCGCCTTGAATGAGGCGATCGGAATGCTCAACGAACGGGAGCGGTTGATCGTTTATCTGCGGTATTTCCGCGACCAAACACAATCGGAAGTGGCCGAAAGGCTGGGGATTTCGCAAGTGCAGGTATCCCGGCTGGAGAAAAAAATACTGCAATCGATTAAAAATCAGATTGCGCAGTAATTGTTTTGCCCGGC
Source organism: Paenibacillus residui (assembly GCF_042677205.1). Classification (NCBI taxonomy): domain Bacteria; kingdom Bacillati; phylum Bacillota; class Bacilli; order Caryophanales; family Paenibacillaceae; genus Paenibacillus; species Paenibacillus residui. The sequence goes on along the minus strand of NZ_JBHTIU010000052.1, from coordinate 3,355 downwards.
AGCAAAACATATTTTAATCTGTCGTCGGATGGAATTAAAATGAATTAAAGATAAAAACCTCCAAGTTGTACGGAGGGATAAATAAAAATGTGGCGAAGAGGAACGAGCCGAAGGCTGTGGCGTAAAAGTTCCGTGATTCGCCGCATTTTTTTGTTCTCTATTGCCTATGGAATAGGCCCGAAGGCTTTTTTGCCGTTTCGTGAAGTGTAAAGGACCAGGGCCGGGGCTTAGCTTTTCCTGGGAATGATTAGCGAGCCGCCGTTCTTCACATAATAAAGCAAGCCAGGGAACGGAAATTCGTAAGGGAGGGAGACGAGATGGAACGCCGCAATCATTCTGTCATCTATATCCGTTTTAGAAAAAGAATCCGCTGCAGGCCCGGACAATCGATCGTGCTCGGCCAGATTGCACAAATCGTTGCGGAACCGGAATGGGAAGGGAGGCTAAAGGACCTGCCGATCCGTTTCCCGGAGCCTAAAGACGGAAATATGCTGCTTATCGATATGATTCACGTAGTCCGGAAAGTAAAACAGCTGCTTCCGGAGGCGCAAATCGAACTCTATGGCGAACCCCATGTTCTGGTCGAAATTTCTAAGGATGAGCGACGAGCCCATCCGCTCGTGATCGCTTTTGTGTGGGTGCTGCTGTTTATCGGCTCCGGGTTGGCGATTATGAACTTTCATGTCGATGTCAGTATGCCTGCAGTCCATCGGAGAATTTACGAATTGTTAACCGGGAACACCACTGAAAAACCGTACCTGCTGCAGATTCCGTACTCTTTTGGGATCGGGGTGGGAATGGTTTTGTTTTTCAACCATTTGTTCAAGAAGAAGTTTAACGAAGAGCCCAGTCCGCTTGAGGTGGAGATGTTTCTGTACCAGGAAAGCATGAACCAGTATATTATTACCGAAGAATATGCCAAAATGGGCGGCAAGGAAGCGGCGCCTTATGATGACGGTATTCGTTAGCCTCCTGCAGATCCTGATCGGTTTGGCGGGAGGACTGGCCGTCGGCAGCGGTATGGTTGCTTTTCTGGTCGTGCTGGATATCATTCCGAGGCTCGCGCAGGTGACTAAATCCTACCGGTACATTCACTGGTATGAAGGGGCCGTCATTAGCGGGGCTTTATACTGGACGTTTGCCGATTTTTTCGATTGGCAGGCGGCTATGACTCCTTTTTCTGCTGTGTTTCTCGGTTTTTTCGCTGGGGGCTTCGTCGGTATGCTGGCGGCGGCCTTGACCGAGATTATCAATGTTCTGCCGATTCTGGCCAAACGGCTCGGATTAGGACAATATGTCATCCTGTTTTTGATGGCGATGATTTTCGGGAAGGTCATTGGCTCCTTGCTGGAATGGTTTCTGTTTTAGGGATTCGAAAAGGCATCGTTAGAAGCTTTTTTTACCACATGAGAAGCTTTAAGCTTTTACAAAGTTAAGATGGGTGTAAGTAAGATTCTCATTGGCATAAAAAGCTACCTTTAATACCGGGTTATTCATCCTCGAAAAGGCTTCGTTAGAAGCTTTTTTTATCCCGCTGAAAAAAGATATAGATCAGGCTAAGGTCCCCAATAAGCCTCTTTTGGATTGTGTTCTAAGAGGGAGTATGATAAATTTTATAAGAATAATAATCGCAGCAATCAGGTCCAATGGCTTATAGTATAGGGAAATATACATCATTTAGTTTCCATTTATTTACTTTTGTTGTCCCGGTACGAGATGCTGCGGCCAATAATCAAAGGTTATATATTATCTGCAGTAAAGTGTCCTAGGAAGCAAGGGACAATGGAGTGTCTTAGGGGTTTGGTTTTGTATTCCTGCTTCCGTAGAGTCAACTTTATTGCTTTATCTATAGTCTGGTTCTCTGCATCAGTGCAAAGATATTCTATTGGAGAGGAAGTATCGATTATGTTTCTACATGGTACCAGTCAAATTAATGATAAAGGGCAGTTGGAAATAGGTGGCTGCAATACGGTAGACCTGGCGGCCCGCTTCGGAACGCCGCTGTATGTTATGGATGAGGCGTTGATTCGCCAAAGATGCCGGGAATATATTAATGCTTTTCGCGAGTCCGGTTTGAACTTTCAGGTTGCTTATGCCAGCAAAGCTTTTTGCGTTATGGCCATGTGCCGTATTGCGGAAGAGGAAGGCATGTCTCTTGACGTAGTTTCCGAAGGAGAGCTGTATACCGCTCTGCAAGCCGGTTTTCCGGCGGAGCGCATTCATTTCCACGGCAACAACAAGACGCCCGCGGAAATTGAGATGGCGATAGACGCGAACATCGGCTGCTTCGTGGTGGATAACTTCATCGAGCTGCATATGCTGAATGCGATCGCGGCCGAGAAGAAGCGGAAGGTCAATATTCTGTTAAGGATTACCCCGGGTGTGGAGGCTCACACCCATGAATATATATCGACAGGCCAGACGGATTCCAAATTCGGCTTCGATTTAGGAAACGGTTCGGCTTATCGCGCAGTTGAAGAGGCTGTGGCACAGCCTAATCTGGAGCTGCTCGGAATTCATTCCCATATCGGCTCCCAAATCTTCGAAGTAGACGGCTTCAAGCTGGCTGTCGAGAAGATGATCGGCTTCGCAACGGAGGTTCGCTCCGGGCTGAACGTCACCTTCCGCGTAGTTAACCTGGGAGGAGGCTTCGGCATCCGATATACGGAGGAGGATACGCCGCTGCCGTTGCGGGATTATGTCAAAGCTATTACAGACGGAATTGTAACCTATTTTAGCAGCCACAACTATCCGCTTCCGGAAATCTGGATCGAGCCGGGACGCAGTATCGTCGGAGATGCGGGAACGACTCTATACACCGTCGGCACGGTCAAAGAAATTCCGGGAGTGCGCAAATATGTGGCCGTAGATGGCGGAATGACGGATAATCCGCGTCCGGCCTTGTATGATTCGAAATACGAGGCCATGCTTGCCAACCGGGGGAAGGATGCGAACGCGGAGACCGTATCGATTGCCGGCAAATGCTGCGAAAGCGGAGATATGCTCATCTGGGATTTAGAGCTGCCCAAGGTACAGAACGGGGATATTCTGGCGGTATCATGTACGGGGGCGTACAATTATGCCATGGCAAGCAATTATAACCGGATTCGCCGGCCTGCGGTTGTCTTCGTCAAAGACGGACAGGCCGATCTGGTTGTCAAACGGGAATCGTTGGACGATCTGACGGATTTGGATGTTATTCCGGAGCGGCTTCAGAAGAAGGCGGCAGGAACGGTCTAAATCAATAAAGGGGAGCATGGACGTTTGCAGTCCATGCTCCCCTTTTATTGCAGGCTTTAGCCAGTTGAGTGCGTGAAACGCGCGAAACAAAAAACCACCCGCTATGCGGGTGGAG
>NZ_JBHTIU010000051.1:44126-61954 GCF_042677205.1 Paenibacillus residui | reverse complement strand
AATAACCCGGTATTAGAGGAAGCTTTTTATGCCAATAGGAATCTATATTTTCATCGTATTAACGCTGTAAAGAACTTAAAGATTCCTATGTGGTCAAAAAAACTCCGGAACCCGGGGATTGAGCCTATCCCGGACTCCGGAGATTCTGTATTAAGGCAAATAGCTGCGGAGGACGGTCAAATTGCCTTCCAATTGATAGTTTTCGAGTGAGGCGGGCAGCAGCAGACACTCTCCGGCCTTGATGGGCATGCTTTCCCCATCCCACGAAATTTGTCCGCTTCCTTCGCAGACAATATGAATGACGAACGTTTCCTTAGAAGTTTGCAGCTCCCAGCGGCCGTTCACAACTCCCTTTTCTACAATAAAATAGGGGGAATGGGCCAGCTTGAGCCATTGATTCGGCCCCGGGACCTCGGTAGTCATTCTTGTTGCCCCGGCTCCTTCGTAAGCGATGACATTCAGCGAATCCTCGATATGAAGCTCTCGGGGCTTGCCGTCCAGGCCCGGTCGATCATAATCATAGAGGCGGTAAACGGTATCCGAATTTTGCTGAACCTCTGCAACCAGCACACCCGCTCCAAGAGCATGAACCGTTCCCGCAGGAATATAGAACGAATCTCCGGCCGCAACCGGAACCTCCTGCAGATAATCCAATATACGTTTGCCTTCTATCGCTTCCGCAAGGCTTTCCCTTGTTGTACCGGGCTTCAGCCCATAGATGATTTTAGCCCCCGGCTTGGCTTCAAGAATGTACCACATTTCCGTCTTGCCAAGCTCTCCTTCGGGCAATCCGGCATAATCGTCTCCGGGATGCACCTGAACGGACAGGTCGTCTTCGCAATCGAGAAGTTTGAGCAGAAGAGGAAAACGGCCGTTAGGCGAGTTTATGCCCTTGGTTCCGAAGATAAGCTCTCCGTACTTGCTGCGGATTTCATCGAGGCCCAATCCGGCCAGCTCCCCGTTGGCAACCTTCGTAGTGCCGTTAGGATGATCGCCAATCATCCAGCCTTCTCCGATTTTGCTATTTTCCTTAACAGGCAGACCGAATTTGGCTAAAGAATTGCCTCCCCAAACTCTTTCCTTCATTTCCGGTATAAACTTCAGCGGATATGATTTCAATTAAGAATCCCCACTTTCTGTTTTTTCTCCTCTGATTATTAAAGGGGGTGACCCCAAGACGAGCGCCGAAGCACTCATTCGCAAACAAAATGTCCCCATTAACGGCGAAGTGCAACTTCCCGCTTGGCTACGGCAATAAGATAAGGCGGGTGGTTGCGTTGGTTGATCATGGCGTATTTGAGCACCTGGAAGTTCGGCTGGGGCAATTCAGCGGCCCACTGCTCAACGGCAGCGGCTTCCCTGTCTCCGCCTTCATGGCCGGTATAAAGCACTATGGTCGTTAACCCTCCCGGGCGGAGCAGATCCACTGCCGCGTTCAATGCAGGGAGGGTCGTTTCGGGGACGGTAATCGTGCTATGATCGGAGCCGGGCAAATACCCGAGGTTGAACATGATGGCTCCGACCCGTCCGTGACAAGCCTCTGGAACATGCTCCTTCATTAAGGAATGAGAGGCCTGAATCCAACGTACCGGATGTCGGTCTCCCATATGCTTTTCCAATCGGCCGGATGCCTTGCGGAGTGCCTCAGCCTGTATATCGAAGCCGTATACACTTCCCTGCAGACCGACTCTTTCGGCCAGAAACAAGCTGTCGACGCCATTGCCGACCGTTGCGTCTATCGCGATATCCCCCGGTTGAAGCTGCTCGGACACCAGGCGGTGAGCATAGCTCAGGATCGATATAAAACCCATAATTCCTCCTACATTGCACTATCTGGACCCAAATAAAGGGTAATCAGACTCGGTCCAGTTGTTCATTTAAACAAGTCCGCTTTGAACCGCGTCCCGTTCTTTTCCTTGCCAAGTATTTCTTCGTCTTAATTCCGCATCAATCGAGTTGAGAACCTCCCATTTCTTAAGACTCCACATGGGCCCGATCAGCAGATCACGGGGGGCGTCTCCCGTCAAGCGGTGGACAATCATTTCGGGCGGAAGCATCTCCAGCGTGTCTACGACCAGCTTGACGTATTCGTCCTTCTCCAGAAATTTCAGCAATCCGGCCTCGTACTGCTTAACCATCGGTGTCTTCTTCATTAGATGCAGCAAGTGAATTTTGATGCCTTGTACATCCATATGCGAAACCTGTCTTCCCGTTTCCAGCATCATGGCCTCGTCTTCTCCCGGCAATCCGTAGATAATATGGGCGCAAGTCCGGATGTTATGCTTCCGCAGCTTGGATACGCCATCGATAAAGCATTGAGTGTCATGAGCACGGTTAATCAGCCGGGAAGTTTCCTCATGTACGGTCTGCAGCCCCAGTTCTACCCATAGATAGGTTCTTTCGTTCAGCTCCGCCAAATATTCGACAACGTCGTCCGGAAGACAGTCGGGACGGGTGGCAATGGATAAGCCGACCACTCCCGGCTGCTGCAGAATGACTTCGTAGTAATCCCGCAGAACATCGACCGGCGCATAAGTGTTCGTATAGGCCTGGAAGTATCCTATATATTTCGCATCCGGCCATTTGAGATGCTGGCGGTCGCGGATCGTGTTGAATTGTGTCACCAGATCCTCCCGACGGTTTCCGGCAAAATCTCCCGAGCCCCGCTTGCTGCAGAAGGTACAGCCTCCAATCGCTATTCTTCCGTCCCGATTGGGACAGGTGAATCCGGCATCCAGCATAACCTTGAATACTTTGGTGCCGAACTGCTGTCTCATTTCGTAATTCCACGTATGAAATCGTTTGTCGCCCCATGTCCGGGGCGCTGCGTTAATCAAGTTCATTAATATAACTCCCTTATTCCATTGCATAAAACCGCTGTTCTCTATGGCCCCATCGGACTCCATCTTCCCGGACACCGCTCATGCCATGGCACCGGCTTATACTTAGACAGGTTTTTTTTCATTTTAACTTATCACAAGAGAAATTGCATCCGGGTACCAAGAACATGGGAGGATTACCAATATCCCCGCAGGATAGAACCTTATTCGCGGGAGGACAATAAGAACGTGCCATCACATATCAATCATAGATTGGAGGATTTACAGTTGAACAAAGGTTTGGGAATAGCTGTTATCCTTACGATGTTCGTGTTTGCGGTACCTGCGGATGCCGCAGGGACTACCGACACGGGTGCTCCTCAGCCAGGGACCACAACGGTCAATACCAACGGAACTTATACGGGTGCCCAGGACATGAGCGGTAATGCGAATTATCCGGGGAGCTACGGGAAGTATTCGCCGGGTATCAACACTCCTTCGGGGCTTAACGGCGCCAATGTGGGAACTACCGATGTTAATCGGGTCAGCGGGGACATGAACGGGAATGGGACAACGAGAAGCACTTACACGAACCAAATTCCTGGCAGAGGAAACGGAACGGGAGCTTATAACATGAGCACTTACCGTACCGGAGCAGCAACACGGGCAGACAACACGATGAATTGGGGATGGCTCGGATTGCTTGGATTGCTCGGCTTGGCCGGGCTAGGCGGAAGGAATCGGGGGGACCAACCGCAGAAATAGCACGCCTGAACAAACTCCTTTTTCCATATGGAACTGGGAGTTTGTTCATATGAACAGCAAACTTTTATGTCCGTTATGAAGCGGTTGCAAATTGATAAAGAAGGCTTAATCCGATATACTATATATAAGTAGGAAAAAAGTTTAAGATCATTTATGAAATCATATTCAGTCAACATCATACAGGCAGCAATCCCATCCATAATATGCCGAGGTGAATGATATGAATGCACAGCAGGCAATGGTAACCATTCCGGATAAGGAGCAAATAATAGCCGTAGAATTGACTGTTAAGGAATTGATGGCGCTGAGCGGCAGCCGCTTTCACCAGGACCAGCAATTGCTGCCCTCTGTGCGTAAGAAGCTGCGGGATCATCTGCAGAGGGAATGGATATCCCGGATAACCGAATAACCGGCAAGGAAGAGAATCTTGACGCCATCCGCGTTAACATTCTCTTTTTTGTTGGAGACATCATTTTCTTTTGATTTTTTAGTCTCCATGAACTATGCTATCTTTTGTGCAGAATTTATAGTTCAAGGGGCTCCCCGCAAAGTACAGTACAAACCTTTATCGAAGCAAAGTCAGGAAGAGCGACCGCGTTTAGAGGAAGGTTTAGACGCCGACTCCGTTGGAGTGCGGACGGAATAGGCTTTGAAGATTACACGTCATTTTTTTATGAGGTTATTTTGTATATCAAGGTGTGGAGGTCTAGCTCATGCGTTTAAGAGGAAGAAAGGGAATCAGGGAAAGTCTGGAGAGACAGGAGGATCTTGTTATTCTTCAGCCGTCCCAATGGAAGGGAAGATGGTCGGAATACTTCGGGAACTCGAACCCGATTCATGTCGAATTAGGAATGGGAAAGGGCAAATTTATCAGCGACCTGAGCTTTGCTCATCCTGATATTAATTATATAGGCGTAGACATGTATGATGAGTTGATCAGACGTGCAAGCGACAAGGTGAGGGCCGTGCGGGAAGAGCATGGGGCGGGGCTAGGCAATATCGCTCTGGCACTAATGAATATCCAAACGATTGAAGACGTATTTGCTCCCGGAGAATTGGAGAGAATTTATTTAAACTTCAGTGATCCTTGGCCGAAGAAGAAGCATGCGAGACGCCGGTTGACTCATTCCGGTTTCGTGAATAAATACAAATCAATCCTGAATAACAGAGGAGAAATTCATTTCAAGACGGACTCCCGAAGCCTCTTCGAGTTTTCACTTAATTCTTTTGCAAATATGGGCTTGAGAATGCGGAATATTTCCCTGGATCTTCATGCGAACGGACTGAGGGAAGATTTAATCCCTACGGAATATGAGCTGAAATTTGTAAGCCAAGGGATGCCCATTTATCGCTGTGAAGTAGTGATTGGCAGCCAAGCGTTGGAAGAGCACGAACAATACCTTGAGAAGGAAGATAACGCTTAAAGCGCATACATTTTCGACATGAATCCCGTTTCGGGCCTACAGTTGCGGCAATCAACAAGTGCAGAGGATAGGGAAGATTGTTATATTAAGGCTGTAATAATTAAGAAATGAATAGAAATAGAACTTTATAACCTGGTTAATTGATTCTTTGGTTGCATTGATTTTATATTGGACAGACCGATTTAACTGCTCCCGCAAGGGGGCTTTTGTCATGGTTGCGCAATGATTTCAAAACCGATATTGTAGTGGTTAAAAAAATGGAAAGCTGTGCGTTGTTTCAGATCGTGTTTAATGGGGGTAACAGAAGTAGTAAGAGGCAATTTTCGGCTTAGTCTGTTTCCCTGCGTTGAAAGTATAGCAATAGTGGACATACTGGTTAATATTAACGATTCGAAATTATGTTTTGAAAGGAGTGATGCGGAAAATTTCTATTGAATGTCTACTTGCTTTTTGTAGCAGGCTAAGGTTAGGTTGTAATGAAAATTAGGATTGTTTTATAATAAAACACATTAACCGGCTGCTGAAACACCTCTCTGACGTTGGTCGAAGAACTATAGATAATACATGAAAACAGGATAGAATGAAGCATATTGCAAGGCTGAGATTCATCTTGCGGGCTTTTCCCGCCAATTATGTCTATTCCGGTGATTTCAAGCAGAAATATAATTTTGACAAAACAGGCCAAAGAGAGGAAAATCAAATTCGGCTAAAGGTTATACCAGATTCCCGTAAATAAAGAGAAAAAAGGGAAAACAAAAGGGGGATTTACCACAAATGCTGGACAATGTATTCCTTGGATTGCAGATTGTCTTGGCGTTAATCGGGGGTTACCAACTGTTCTTGACTTTCTTTGGGTGGTACCGGAAGAAGAAACAAATCCAGTACGAGCCGCAGAAGTCATTTGCAATTCTGGTAGCTGCTCATAACGAAGAGCAGGTCATCGGAGCGTTAATTGAGAATCTAAAGAGTTTGAAATATCCGAAAGAGCTGTACGATATCATGGTTATCTGTGATAACTGCACGGATCGTACGGCGGAAATTGTGAAGGAGCACGGAGTATATGCCTTCGAACGGCGCAACCCCAATTTGCGCGGCAAAGGCTATGCCATCGAATGGATGCTTAAGAAGCTGTGGAAGCTTCCGCGCTCCTACGATGCGGTTGTTATGTTCGACGCCGATAATCTGGTCGATCCCGATTATCTGATTCATATGAACAACGACCTGTGTTCAGGTTCCAAGGTTATCCAGGCTTATCTCGATACCAAGAATCCGCTTGATTCCTGGGTTACTGTTTCTTACGCGATATCTTATTACTTCGCCAATCGTTTCTGGCAACTGCCTCGTAAGAACCTTGGCTTGGCCAACTATTTGGGCGGCACGGGAATGTGTTTCGATTCCGACCTGCTCAAGCAAATAGGATGGGGCGCAACGAGCCTGGTGGAGGACCTGGAATTTTCCATGCGCTGCGTCAAGCTGGGGATAAAGCCGACGCTGAACTTTGAAGCCAGGGTGTATGACGAGAAGCCTCTCACCTTCAAAGCTTCGGCCAAACAGCGTCTGCGCTGGATGCAAGGCCACTTTGACGTATGCCGCAAATATTTCTTCCCGCTGTTGTGGCAGGGAATCAAGGAACGTAGCTGGACCAAGATCGATGCGGCCATATACTCGGCGAATGCTTATAACTTTTTCCTCGCTTTTATTATAGCGGTAATTTTCTGGGTGGGGGGAGTGCTGCTCGATAATTCGGTGGCCAACCTGTACGAGGTAGCGCCGATTATCAACGGTATCGCCATAGCCATCTATCTCCTGCTGCCGATATCGTTAGCCATGGAGAAGGCTTCCTGGAAGATGTATTTATATCTACTGCTTTACCCTATTTATATGTTGTCCTGGTGGCCCATCACAACGGTTGCTTTCTTTACTCAAACGAACAAAAAGTGGAGCCATACGAAGCATACGCGTGTAATCAGATTTGATGAAGTACAGAGCAAACAGGCCGGCTAGCGCCTGAATATTAGGCGTCAAGCCATTGACAGCCAATGACTGAAAATGGTATAGTAGTACAGTGATGTTTGTACAATGAAGCAGAAGCGCCCGCTTCTCACCTGGCCGACCGGTTGTTGGCAGGTTCCCGGTCAAACGATAGAATCGCTGGACTGTGAATGCAGATGTGGGCTTGGTTTGCCCACATCTTTTTTATTTGCCCTGCTGGAATGTCAGAAAGTGTAAGCTTAATCAGTACACTGATATTTCCTGACGAGCGGACTGCCGCCGTTTCGAAGAGACGGCGCGGCCCTTATCCCTTGGGCATATGGGCCTGTTTTGTTGCTGTCGCCAGATTATTTACGGAGGTGGAATACTATTAGTAAAGACCATTTAGTCAATGAGGAGATTCGTGTCAGAGAAGTCCGTTTGATCGGTGCCGACGGGGAGCAGTTGGGCATCAAGCCGACCCGCGAAGCTCTCCAAATTGCCGCCGATGCGAATCTCGATCTTGTCAGCGTCGCTCCTAACGCTAAACCGCCGGTATGCCGCATTATGGATTATGGCAAGTACCGCTACGAGATGCAGAAGAAAGAGAAGGAAGCCCGTAAGAATCAAAAGGTGGTCGACATTAAGGAAGTCAGATTCAGCGCCTCCATTGAGGAGCATGATTTCCAAACCAAGCTTCGCAACGTAGTGAAATTTCTTAAAGACGGAGATAAGGTGAAATGTTCCGTCCGCTTCCGCGGGCGTGAAATTACCCATGCGCAAATCGGGCAGAAAGTGCTGGAGCGCGTTGCGGCGGAGGCGGAAAGCCTCAGCAATGTAGAGCGCAAGCCAAAGCTGGAAGGCCGCAGCATGATCATGATTTTATCGCCGAAATAATTCGACACAAGGAGGACCATTCCATGCCAAAAATGAAAACACACCGCGGCGCTGCAAAGCGTTTCTCGAAAACCGGAACCGGAAAGATCAAAAGGAACCGCGCGTACAAGCGGCATATCCTGGAGAGCAAATCTCCTTCCCGCAAGCGCCATCTGCGTAAATCGGTCGTTATGGCGGCAGGCGATGTGAAACGCATCAAGAGTTTGCTCGTGTACGTAAAATAATCCGAATCCAACGCATAACAATAGGAGGTAGAACATTATGGCAAGAGTTAAAGGCGGATTCGTAACCCGTCGTCGACATAAAAAGATTTTGAAGCTGGCTAAAGGATACTTCGGTTCCAAGCACAGACTGTTTAAAACGGCTAACGCACAGGTGATGAAATCCCTTCTGTACGCTTACCGCGACCGCCGCAACAAGAAGCGTGATTTCCGCAAACTGTGGATTACCCGTATCAATGCGGCTGCCCGCATGAACGGTCTCAGCTACAGCAAATTTATGCACGGCTTGAAGCTTGCGGGTGTAGACGTTAACCGCAAAATTTTGGCAGAGCTGGCTGTTTCCGATGCCAAGGCATTCTCCGATCTGGCCAATGCCGCCAAAGCTAAAATCAACGCCTAATGAAAATCCGGTTAGGGTCATGGCCTTGACCGGTTTTTTTGTTTTTGTAGTCCCGCCGGAAAGCTCTTGTCGAAAAAGTATTGACTATTTTCCGGCTAGTGCATATAATAATCTTTAATTAGATTCTACAGTTGAACATCTTCTTATCAGCTATGAAGAGGACGAAGTATAAGGGCTCTTATGTTCAGAGAGCGAAGGATTTGCTGAAACCTTGGCCTTAATCCCTTATTAACGAGCTCACCTCGGAGCTGTTTTCCTGAAAAGCGAAGAGCCTATTAGGGAAAATCGGAATGGCACACGTTACCGTGCTGATGGTTTCTAGCTAGCGGAAACTGGTTAGGATACCCGTTAAGGTAATGCGCTGCGAGGCGCCTACAAAGCAGGGTGGTACCACGGAAGATCAACCTCTTTCGTCCCGTTTAATGTCTTTTTGACAGGCATGGGATTGAAGAGGTTTTTTTAGTTTATTCCTGTGCTGGCGCATCTTCAGGGGGGAGCGGCTTATCCTTCGGTCTATCCTTATATAGAACGAACTCGCAAGGCTGTTAGGGAAGTTGAGGTTTGCTGCCGCAAACCGTAAGGTGTGATGCAAGCGGTGCTGCTTATTATTGAAAGGAGGGGTTATGGATGAGTGTTCAGAATCCAACCAAAGTTTTACACGAAGAATTAAAAGCCAAGCTGATGAAGCCGGAAGTGATTTCCGGTTCGGAGATTTTGCTGCGGAGCCTACTGCTGGAAGGGGTTGAATGTGTTTTCGGTTACCCGGGAGGCGCGGTTCTGTTTATTTACGACGCCATGCACGGCAATCCGGACTTCCACCATCTATTAACCCGACATGAACAAGGAGCCATCCACGCGGCTGACGGCTATGCCCGCTCCACCGGCAAGGTAGGCGTCTGTATCGCCACTTCCGGTCCGGGGGCGACCAACCTCGTTACCGGAATTGCAACGGCTTATATGGACTCCGTACCGCTTGTCGTGATTACCGGAAACGTCGCGACGAATTTCATCGGAACGGATGCCTTCCAGGAAGCCGATATTACCGGAATTACGATGCCGATCACGAAGCACAGCTACCTTGTCCGCAAGGTCGAAGATTTGGGACGTATCATTCATGAAGCTTTCCATATCGCCAATACCGGGCGCAAGGGACCGGTTCTGATCGACATTCCGAAGGATGTTTCGGCGAACAAGACGTTGTTCCAGCCTCAGTTGGATCCGGTGACGATTCGCGGATACAATCCGTCTACCGATCCGAACAAGGTACAGACCGATGCTATGCTGAATGCCATTCAGCAGGCTGAACGGCCGGTCATTCTGGCCGGCGGAGGGGTTGTCTATGCGGATGCGTCCGACGAGCTGATCGAGTTTGTCAACAAGACCAACATTCCGATCACGACGACGCTGCTGGGCCTGGGCGGCTTCCCGAGCGGTCATGAGCTGTGGATGGGGATGCCCGGAATGCATGGGACTTATACCGCTAACCACGCCATTCAGGAGAGCGACCTGCTGATTTGTATCGGCGCCAGATTCGATGATCGGGTGACGATGAAGCTGGATGGCTTCGCGCCGAAGGCCAAGATTGTTCACATCGATGTCGATCCGGCCGAGATCGGCAAGAACGTGAAGACCGACATTCCGATCATCGGCAATGTCAAGGATGTGCTCGGCTACGCGAATACTAAAGCCGTACGGGCCAATACGGATGCTTGGGTAGCCAGGGTACAGGAGATGAAAGCGAAGTACCCGCTGAAGTATAAAGATTCGGATACGGAGCTGAAGCCTCAATACGTTATCGAAATGATCAACGAAACGACCCGGGGCGATGCCATTATTACTACCGATGTAGGCCAGCATCAGATGTGGGTGGCTCAATATTACAAATTCAACCGGCCCCGCTCCTGGATCACCTCCGGAGGATTAGGCACTATGGGCTTCGGTTTCCCTTCGGCTATCGGAGCCCAGATGGGCAATCCCGACAAGCTGGTCGTATCGATCAACGGGGACGGCGGAATGCAGATGTGTTCCCAGGAGCTGGCGATCTGTGCCATCAACAACATTCCGGTGAAAATTGTCGTCATCAACAATCAGGTGCTCGGTATGGTCCGCCAATGGCAGGAAATTATTTACGATAACCGCTACAGCCATATCGATCTTGCGGGAAGCCCTGATTTCGTGAAGCTGGCGGAAGCCTACGGTGTCAAAGGGCTGCGCGCGACGACGAAGGAAGAAGCGCGTAAAGCTTGGCAGGAAGCGCTTGATACTCCTGGACCGGTGCTGATTGACTTTGTAGTGCCGAAGGGTGAGAATGTCTATCCGATGGTCACTCAAGGATGCACGATAGATGAGATGATAATGGGGGATTCGGAATGAACGAGAGAAAACATACGATCGCCGTTCTGGTCAACAATCAGCCGGGAGTGCTTCAGCGGGTAGCCGGATTATTCGGCCGCCGCGGGTTCAATATCGAGAGCATTACGGTAGGGGAATCCGAGGAGCCGGGCCTCTCCCGTATGGTCATCGTAACGGTCGGCGACGAACATACGTTGGATCAGGTAACCAAACAGCTTTATAAACTGATTGACGTTATTAAAGTGGTTAACCTGAGCAGCCATCCGATGGTCGCCCGCGAGCTCGCCCTGATCAAAATCAATGCCGAGCCCGGGATGCGTCCCGAAATATTGGGGATCGTCGATACGTTCAGGGCAGCCGTTGTTGACATCGGCCCCCATACGCTAATCGTTCAGGTTGTCGGCGACAGTGACAAAATCGATGCAATGGTCGAATTGCTGAAGCCATACGGTATTCGCGAATTGACCCGCACGGGTGTAACCGCAATGGTTCGCGGTTCGGTCCATTAAGTTTGCGGCCTAAGTAATTCAGATAATACACCCTTGAGTGGGTGTTAGAGCGGATCGCTTCGAACAGAAAAATTCAGTCCATGTATGCAAGAGGGTTCCGTTGCAACACCCACTCAAGGGTTTTTAAATTAAAGGAGGAACTATTTCCATGGCAGTTAAAATGTATTATGAGCAAGATGCTAATCTGGGTGCTCTTCAGAACAAAACGATCGCAATTATCGGATATGGAAGCCAAGGCCACGCTCAGGCCCAAAACCTTCGCGACAGCGGATTGAATGTCATTATCGGTCTTCGCAAAGGGAAGTCCTGGGATGCAGCCAAGGATGACGGCTTCGAAGTGTATGAAGTAGATGAGGCTGCCCGTCGCGCGGACGTTGTACAATTGCTTATCAATGATGAACTGCAAGCCAAAGTATTCAAGGAGCAAATCCAGCCGAACCTGAAGAAGGGAGCCGCTCTGATGTTCTCCCACGGCTTCAACATTCACTTCGGACAAATCGTTCCGGACGAGCATACGGACGTTCTGATGATCGCTCCTAAATCTCCCGGACATCTGGTTCGCCGCACTTATGTCGAAGGTTTCGGCGTACCTGCACTGATCGCCGTAGAACAGAACGCAACCGGACAAGCGCATGAGATCGGTCTGGCTTATGCTAAAGGAATTGGCTCCACTCGTGCGGGAGTTATCGAAACGACATTCCGTGAAGAAACGGAAACCGACCTGTTCGGTGAGCAAGCTGTACTGTGCGGCGGCGTATCCGCTCTGGTCAAAGCAGGTTTCGAAACATTGATCGAAGCCGGTTATCAGCCGGAAATCGCTTATTTCGAATGTCTCCATGAGCTGAAGCTGATCGTTGACCTGATGTATGAGGGCGGATTGGCGCGTATGCGTTATTCCATCAGCGACACGGCTGAGTATGGCGATTATGTAACAGGACCTCGCATCGTTACCGAGGAGACGAAGAAGGAAATGAAGAAAGTTCTGGAAGAAATTCAAACCGGAGTCTTCGCGCGCAATTTCATCGTGGAGAACCAATCCAACCGCGCCTTCTTCACAGCTACCCGCCGCAGAGAAAACGAGCATCCAATCGAAAAAGTCGGCGCTCAATTGCGTGAAATGATGCAGTGGATTCAGAAGTAATAGCCCTTTATTAACGGCATATTAATTATAAATGAGGAATCCCCCCGACCCTTACCAGGGCACGAGGGGATTTTTTCACAATGGGGCTGTCTCATAAGCCGATCTATGATTTTTCAAGCCCCCGCCTAGTGTTATATTTGGCTACTAAAAAAGGACCCCGTTCCCACTCACAGTGGGATTTGAGGTCCTTTTTGCTTCGTATTTGGGATACTCCCGTTTTACGCGAACGTTTGTGGAACAGCCGCATTTCATCGGTAAGCGCGCCTGTCCAAAGGACGGCGTTAGCCGTTTATCCTTGTGTCGTATAAAATGCGAAGCCTAAGCTCCTTGCTTCTGGCGCTGTGCTAACTTAGCAGGACAGGAAGTAGCAAGCAGGCTTATCTTCGCTAAAGCTGCAACCATTAAACGGGGGAAGGAACGTAGCTGTTCATGGCCCGAGCGAATCTTTCCATGCCGAGCTTCATTTCCTTGCTGTCGCTATGAGTAAAGTTGAAACGGCATGTGTTGACTTGCGGTTCACCTGCGTAGAAAGGCGCTCCGGGAACGAAGGCGACGCCTTCCTCCACCGCCTTGACGAGCAGTTCTTCCGCTTTGTAGCCTTCCGGCAGCTCCAGCCAGATGAACATTCCTCCTTCGGGCCGATTCCAGCGTAGTCCAGGAATATTAAGCCCTTCCAGAAGATCGGTCATAAGGAGCATTCTCTGTTCGTAATCCTTGCGGATTCCGGCAATATGGGCATCCAGATCAAAACGGCAGAGCAGCTCGTATAAGGCCTGCTGATCCATAGAGCTGGAATGAAGATCCGCGGCTTGTTTCGCCCTGGCCATATTCCGGATAATCGCCGGGTCTCCGATGGCCCAGCCTGTACGCAGAGCGGGGGCTACGGTCTTGGAGAAGGTGCTGGTGTATACGACGACCGAGCCGTGCGGATGAGTATCCAGAGAGAAGATGGACGGATACAAGCGATCGGAACTGTACTGAAGTTCCCCGTAAGGGTCGTCTTCAAGAATAAGAACATTATGCCGGCGGCATAATTGAAGAATGCCCTGCCTTCTTTCCAGATTCCAGACATAGCCCGTAGGATTGGAGAAGGTCGGAGTTACATACAGCAGCTTTGGCTGGTGCTGCTTGATTTTGGCGGCGGCATCCTCAAGATCCATTCCGAATTCATCGCCCTTAACGGCAACGACGCGTGCCCCGCGAGCCTGGAACACCTGCAGTGCTGCGAGATAGGTCGGCTGTTGTACCAGAATCACATCACCCGGATCGATATAGATACGTGTTAATAAGTCTATCGATTGCTGTGAGCCCGTCGTCAGGATCATTTCATCGGGGGTGACCGTAATATTCTTCTGACGCATTCTCTCGGCGAGTGCTTCACGCAAAGGCAGATAGCCTTCGGTTAGCCCGTATTGCAAGCTGCTGTTTCCTCTGTTCAGAGCGGCTACATATGCATCCCGCACCGCTTCGACGGGAAACAGCTCCTCCGCCGGTAAACCGCCTGCGAAGGAAATAATGGACTTGCCTTGCGTCAGCTTAAGAATTTCTCTGACTGCGCTAGACTTGAAGTGCTGCAATGATTCGGAAAATTGATAATCCATGGACAAGACTCCTCTATATTCTTTAATATATAATTGTACGGCACAACAAACCGGGTGACAATGGCAATTTTCACAAAAATAGAAGAAGATGAAGGAACGGATTTGTTATAGTCAATACCTATCGGATTCATAGCTTTTATATCTTTGTAAAATGACGTGAATTGTGTTACAAAGAAGATAGCTTTTAATAAGGAGTCTTTATCCAAAGACATCATTCATTATTATGGTCGAGATGTAAGGAGTGGTTTATGTGGCAGATGTGAAGAAGATTGCGGTTATCGCCGGAGATGGAATCGGTCCCGAGGTTGTAGCCGAAGCAGAGAAAGTGTTGAAGAAAACGGAGGAAGTATTCGGATACCGTTTCGAAACGGAGCATGGATTATTCGGCGGAATCGCCATCGATGAGAAGGGAACTCCGCTTCCCGAGGATACCCTCGAGATGTGCCGGCGCTCGGATGCCGTTCTGCTTGGCGCCGTAGGCGGGCCGAAATGGGACAACAACCCGAAGGAGCTGCGCCCGGAAACCGGACTTCTTGGTATTCGCAAGGCACTCGGATTGTTTTCGAATATTCGTCCGGCAGTCATTTTTGACTGCTTGAAGGATGCCTCCACCCTTAAGCCGGAGGTACTTGAAGGAACCGATTTGATCGTGGTGCGCGAGCTGACCGGCGGAATTTACTTCGGTGAGAAGCTGAGACGCGAGGGAGAGAACGGCGAGGAAGCGGTCGATACCTGTGTCTATAATGTCAAGGAAGTGGAGCGGATTGTCCGTCAGGCGTTCGAGATTGCCAGAACCCGCAGGAAGAAGCTGGCTTCCGTTGATAAAGCGAATGTACTGGAGACCTCCCGCTTGTGGAGAGAGACCGTTAACCGCATTGCTCCGGACTATCCGGATGTCGAGCTGGAGCATGTGCTGGTAGATAACTGTGCTATGCAACTTCTGCGCAGGCCTTCAAGCTTCGACGTCATCGTTACCGAGAATATGTTCGGTGATATTCTGAGCGATGAGGCGGCCATGCTTACCGGTTCCATCGGTATGCTTTCGTCTGCTTCCCTGGGAGAGGGCAGCTTCGGGCTGTACGAGCCTGTGCACGGATCCGCACCGGACATCGCCGGACAAGGCATAGCCAATCCGATTGCGACTATTCTGTCCGTTGCATTAATGTTCCGCTTGACTTTCGGCTACCATGACGCTGCAGCGGCGATTGAACGCGCTGTTAAGGAAGTGCTCGATGCAGGCCACCGCACCGGAGATATCGCGGTAGACAAGTCCTCAGCCATCGGCACTCAGCAGATGGGTGACCTGATCGTAGCGGCTATCCGTCAATAATTCATATCGGCCCTTCCGGAGATTGTCCGGGGGGGTTTGTTTTTTCGTACGCATGTTTCTGGAACCGGCACCGACACGGACACCGCCATAGAGTTGATATTCATTTCCAATAAATCCATACTTTCCTCATAGAAAATGGATGGCAGCTATTGTACACTGTTTAGTAATTATTTTTTTTCCTAGCCGGAGAAATCGCAGGAATTCTGTTTAGTGTTGCCGAATAGGGTTTAAACATGGATGGCAGATGAACCGATTTCATAAAAGACGGCGTTGAGGAGGGGTACAATGAGTTTCTGCTGTGGTGCAAGTATGATTGGAACCAAGGGCACATTGAAGCATGTTAGAACCCACATTCATAACGTCCCTATATTGTTTTGTCCGGTATGTCATCGGGTGGAAGTTCATCATATGGTGGAGAATGAATATGAAATATTAGCCGAATACGCTTGCTCAGACGGAGCATCGGAGGTCGACTTCATTGAATATGCGGACGTGAAAGACGGGCCGGAGCTTTTTGAAAACTGCGTTAATACGGAAAATGAAGAACCTATAGACATTGTACGTAACCAGATTGATATGGCTCTGGATCTGCTAACGGTTGCCAAACAGATTCAAGACGAGGAATGGGCCCGGCAGTTAAAGAAAAGACTGCAGGTGCTCAGCCATCGGAGAAGAAAGCTGGTTCAGAAAAATACAACCACATAACTTTATCATAAGGAAAACGTCTCTTCGGAGGCGTTTTTTTTGTTTGAAGTAACCAGGCGGATATTCCTGTCCGATTCGATGCTTGTGCAGAAAAAGTCAAGCCCCGCGAAACCGACTTGCTGCACGGAGGTAAGCAGGCTGTGAGTATAGTTCCTTCGCGGATATGGTATAATCATATAATCATATTAATAGAATTATAAGTTTTGACGATGAAATAGATGTCTAATAATATAGGCCGCTTGATTTACTTACCCCCCAAAGGATGATGACAGCATCGAATCGTTATAGTGTGAGGTGGACTATTTGTTACTGGTACTGTTGAAACGGTTTTTAGGTAGGAGCCAGTCTCACCGTTCGAAGGACACCTCTCCGCCTGAACGCATGGTGGAAAGGATCCAGAAGGGCGATTTGCGGCTAAGGAATCAGTTTATTACGGATTACCAGCCGTTTGTAGCAAAAGTGACAAGCCGTTTCTGTAAAAAATATATCGATCCCTCCAAGGATGACGAATTCAGTATCGGGTTGGCGGCCTTTAACGAGGCCATTAATCAATATTCGGAAACGGCAGGCAAATCATTTCTCGGGTTCGCCGAGACCGTGATTCGCCGGAGACTGATCGATCATATACGTAAGGAACAACGTTTTTCGCAGCATATTCCCTATAGCTCTTTCGAAGTCGAGGATGACGAGGACAATATCATTAATCCTGTCGAAATTCGCCAGGCGATGGACTATTACGGAATGCAGCAGGACGCCAAGGAGCGGGGGAATGAAATTGAGGAGCTGAACGGCAGCCTGGGGAAGTTTGATATTTCCTTCTCCGATCTGGTGGAGGCTTCCCCCAAGCACGTCGATTCCCGACAGAATTTACATTATATCGGGAAGCTTCTGTCTGAAGATCCCGAACTGATGGAGCAGCTGCTTCAGAAGCGTATGCTGCCGATTAAGGAGCTGTTGACCAAAGTCAGCATCTCCAGAAAAACGCTGGAGCGAAATCGCAAATACATCATTGCGATTGCACTTATTTATCATGGGCCGTATCCCCACTTGAAGCAATATTTGCTTCCTGTCAACCACACGCAGGAAAGGGGTGAAGAGAATTGAACAGAGGAATTGTTGTGGAAATCAAGCAGGGATCGGTCATCGTGATGACCCCGGAAGGCACTTTTCTGGAAGTACAGCGTAAAATTAATGATTGCCACATCGGGGAAGAAATTTGGTTTGCTTCTCCCCGTCGCCGTTTAGCCGGTTCTTCTATTGCTATGTTCTCTTCCATGGCAGCGGTTATCGCTTTTGTAATTGTTTTTGTTTCCATCTTTTCATGGGTGGGAGCTAAGGAAGTCGTTGCTTATGTCTCTATCGATATCAATCCGAGCATTGAGATAGGGATCGATAATGGACATAAAGTGCGCTCCTTGGTCGGACTGAACCAGGATGGGAAGCTCTTGATCAAAGGGGTTCAATTCTCAGGCAGACCGTTGACCGACGTTACGGAGGATCTTCTCCGTCAGGCGGAAAATCAGGTACTGAGCCGGGGAGCAGCAGATATTATCGTGGCGAGTACGGTGGTCGGAAGCAATACTAAGCTGAAGGACGATATCCTGAGCCTTGAAGTTAAAGAACTGATTACTGAACATGTCCGGAAGATGCATCCGGATCAGGCTGACCAGTATGTTGTCGCGGCTTTCTCCGC
>NZ_JBHTIU010000051.1:0-44033 GCF_042677205.1 Paenibacillus residui | reverse complement strand
CAGTATCGACGAGATGAAACAAACATCAATTTATGTTGTGGCTCAGCAAGCAGGGGGCTTGAATGAATTAATCGGGCCCGAGCCGCTAACCAAAGAAGAAATCAAAGAGTTGTGGGAGGAGGAGAAGAACGGAAGCCTGGATAAGAAGCTCCAGCTTATCCGACAAAGCAAGGAATTCACCGATCAAGCCGATAAAGCGGTTATCGAATCCGAAGACTCCAACGGAAAGGCCGAGGACAAGGATGATAACCTGAAGCAGGATAATAAAGAGAAGGACGCCGACAAGGCGCTGGATAAGGAACAGGAGCAAATTAGAAAAGAGCAGGAGCAAATCAGGAAAGAACAGGAGAAAGAAAAGAAGGAACAGGAGAAGGCAAAGGATAAGGAGCAGCAGCAGCGAAAGAAGGAACAAGAGAAGTGGGAAAAGGAGCAGGAGAAAGAGAAGAAAGAGCTGGAAAAGGAGCAAAAAAAGAAGCAGGAGCAGGAAAGGAGAGATCGCGAAAAATATAATGAAGAGCTAGAGAAAGAAAAGATTGAGAAAGAGAAGGAGAAAGAAAAAGAACAGGAGAAACGGAATAAGGAGCAGGAAAAGCAGCGGCAGGAACAAGAGAAGGAGAAAGAAAAGGAACAGGAGAAACGGAATAAGGAGCAGGAAAAGCAGCGGCAGGAACAAGAGAAGGAGAAAGAAAAGGAACAGGGGAAACGGAATAAGGAGCAGGAAAAGCAGCGGCAGGAACAAGAGAAGGAGAAAGAAAAGGAACAGGAGAAATGGAATAAGGAGCAGGAAAAGCAGCGGCAGGAACAAGAGAAGGAGAAAGAAAAGGAACAGGAGAAACGGAGTAAGGAGCAGGAAAAGCAGCAGAAGGAACAAGAGAAGGAGAAAGAAAAGGAACAGGAGAAACGGAGTAAGGAGCAGGAAAAGCAGCGAAAGGATCAAGAGAAGCGAAATAAGGAGCACGAGAAATGGGAGGAAATGAATCTGGACCAGCTTCCCGCGTATAAAGTTTTTTATCACGGCTACAAGTAGAAACCGGGCCCCCGAAAGGGTCTTTTTGCCATTTTGGACAAGATCATAGAAATCGGTTTTCTTAATCCTGAGATATACTTATACATAATCTTAAAATGGACCTCCTGACACGGGTTGCCCTAAAACAAACAAAAGTGCAGCATGAATTGAAACAAACTTTGGAGACTGCTTTGGCAGCTCCTTTTTTTCTTTAAACCGTCTGCCAGGCTCGACTTATGATAAAATATGTTTATCTCATTGTTTAGTATACAAGGTATAATAATATGGCTTAAACTCTATACTCTAATAGTTAGGGGGAGAACGATGCGGTACAGCATTTTCGGCAAGACGGGGTACAAAGTATCCTCATTAGGGTTCGGGGCCATGAATTTGCCCGGGGTTCCCTACGAGCAAGCGGATAAAGCATTGAATTATGCATTGGACCAAGGAATCAATTATATAGATACGGCGGCAGCATATCGGAATAGCGAGGAGATCATAGGCCGGTCGATCGCCGGACGGCGGGATGAATACTTTCTGGCCACCAAGACGAATAAACGGGATTACGAGTCGGCCAGGCAGGAGATCGAGAACAGTCTGAACAAGCTGCGTACCGATACGATCGATTTGCTGCAAATTCATTATGTCAATTATGAGCATGAATTTGAGAAAGTTATGGCGGAGGATGGCGCCTATCGGGCCGCTTTGGAAGCGAGGGGGGCCGGCAAAATCCGGTTTATCGGAATTACCGGCCATCGGCCGGATCTATTGACCCGATGGATTGAATCCGGCAGCTTCGATCAGGTTTTGTTCCATCTAAATCTCGCCCAACCTTTTGCCCTGGAGCAATTGATTCCTGCGTTAACCCGGAAGCAGATGGGGAAGGTGGCCATGAAGCCATTGTCAGGAGGCTTCATTCAACCGGTAGAGAAAGCGATCCGCTATCCCTACAGCCAGGACGTCCATGTTACGATTTCGGGGATGGTCAGCGTGGATGAGGTTCGCGAGAACCTTAGGGCGCAAGAGCAGGAAGTAGGTACCGAGGAGCGGGAAGAGCTGGAATCCTTGGCAATGGAATTGGGCGGGCACAATTGCCGGCGCTGCAATTACTGCTCCTGTCCAATCGGCATTCCTATCCCGGATGTCATGATCTCCAGTCGAATTCGCAATCATTTTGGACTTCTTCCCAAGGGTGATGCCTTCTACCAGAAGCATAAGGATAAATTATTTTCGTGTGCCGATTATGAGCCGTGCAAAGAACAGCCGTTATGTGAACAGAAGTGTCCTTACCATCTCCCTATGCAGACAGTTATTCAGCAATCGGTATCTTATTTTTCTAATTGAGGTGACGGTATGAACGGATGGAATAGCACTGACTCCCGGCTCTTCTCGTGGACCTATGACAGTCCTGAAGCGGGGAGTCCCGACCGGAACGAGGCACTGGTTTATTTCATGAGTCAGGAAGAAGCACCCCCGCCGCTGCTGAGGCAGGAGCTGAAGGATGCCATTGTTGGGTTATCGGAAGCGAAAGTGTTTGCAGCCGGGAGGGGGGAAGCGGAAGTGCTGCCCACCCTTGGGTTCAACCCTTATCCGCAGATCATTATAGCTGGTTTGGGCCCTAGTGGTGCCGATGCTCAAGCATGGCGTGAAGCAGCGGCAGCGGCTGTCCGCAAAGCGCTGGCAAGGGGGATCGGCAAACTTGCGATTATGACAGATAGCGTGGGTAAGACGGAGAGCGATCCGCTAACCCGGATTCGGGCACTGACGGAAGGCTTTATGTTGGGAAGCTACTATAGACAAACCTACAAGAAAACAGCCCCTTCCCGTGTGCTGCTGGAGCAAGTGAAATATTATGTCACGGATAAGGCTGAAGAAGCCAAGCTGCAAGATGCGATTCAAACAGGCTGTATCTATGCATCGGCAACCAACTATGCCCGGGATTTAACGAATACGCCGGGCAATGCGTTCGTTCCGGAGACCATGGCCTCGGAAGCGAAGCGGCTTGCCGAAGCTTATGGCCTGGAATGTGCAGTTCTCGATGACAAGCAGCTTCTGGAGCAAGGGATGCTTGGCTTATATAACGTCGGCAAAGGAAGCATTCACCCGCCCCGGATGATTGTCTTAAAATACCAGGGGCTGCCGGAATGGAAGAACGTTCTGGGGCTCGTCGGCAAAGGCGTAACCTTCGATACGGGCGGCATCTCCTTGAAAAAAGCGGACGGCATGGACGAAATGATTAGCGATATGGGCGGCGGTGCTGTCCTGCTTGGAGTCATGAAGGCCATCGGGGAAATGAAGCCCCAGGTCAATGTTCTGGCGGTTATACCGTCGGCAGAGAATATGCCTTCCGACAGGGCGCTGAAGCCCGGTGATGTTATTTCTACCCTTAGCGGCAAAACCATTGAGGTTACGAATACCGACGCCGAAGGAAGGATCATCCTGGCCGATGGCGTAACCTATGCTAAACAGCTCGGCGCCGGGCGCATTATCGATGTGGCTACCCTGACAGGAGCCGTTCTCGTTAGTCTAGGGGACTTGGCGACGGGGGCGGTTTCGAATAACGATGCTTTTATGAAGGAATTGCTGCAGGCCGCGGAACGAAGCGGAGAGAGGCTGTGGCAGCTGCCTGCATACCCCGAGTATAAGGAAGCGTTGAAAAGTTCGGTCGCCGATATCAAAAATTCTACGGTCAACCGTTGGGCAGGGGCGATCACCGGGGGATTGTTCATAGGCGAATTTGCCGAGGACACGCCGTGGATTCATCTGGACACGGGAGGCACGGCCTATTTACTGAAGGAACGGGGAGTCGATCCCGAGGGAGGCACTGGTGCAATGGTCCGTACCCTGCTTCATTACATCGTTCATTAAGAAGCCGGACTACCGTCCAATTATGGAAAGCACTCATAGTTGAGCCAAGGCTCGTGAGTGCTTTTTTTGTTGTTATAGAGAGTTGACTGGAAGCCCCAGGACTTTTAAAAGTCTTATTTTTAAAAAAGAGTTCATTCTAATGCTAAAGTACTATATAATAGGAGATAAAATATGACAAAATTCAACTAATATTTATGAAATTTTCCAACCTAATGGCCGCTGTCCATTAGCCTCGTCCAGGGGCAGGGTCTGTAGGATAACGGGTAGTCATCCCTTAGGCAAAGGTCGGAAAAATACGAGGATGATCGATGTGGGAAATAAACAATCCTTGACTCGCCGTATCGAGGTGAGCGGCTCCTTTATCAGTATTGGTTTCTGGCTTATCCTTGCCGTCCTTTTCTATACCACACCTTTAATCTCGGCCTTAGGATTAGATGCAAACCGGATTGCTCCTGTTTTTGTCTATGGGGCAAGCACCCTAATTTTCCTTCATGCTGCGTCGTTAATTGTGCCAAGGTCGGCAAATATTCACCCGTTGTTGTCGAAATTTGCGGTATTTTGGGGATATGTTCAAATCCTGTGGCTCATTCTGGCCACCGGAGGGAGCAACAGTCCTCTATTATCGCTTATTTATTGTATAGTTATCCATTCATCAATTTATTGGGGAAGGCGGATAACTTATATTCTTGCAGGAAGCCTTGCAATCGTGTATGCGCTTCAGTTAGCAGCGAGCGTCCCGGAACCGGCTGCCATTGTTAATTTCGTCACCCATTTCCTGGTGCTGATGGGACTGGCATGGCTGAGCGGCCTAATATCCGTACGTGGAGATCGACAGCAGTCAGATCAGCACAATAACGAATCTGGTGTGAAGCTATTCCAGTGTGAGTACATCGATAGCTCGCCTGTACCGGTTGTATTGCATTCTCAAGGAGAAATTCTATATGTGAATCCAGCGGCAGCGGAATTGCTCGGGGCTTCCGCTCCGGCGGAGCTGTCCGGCCGATCCATCTTTGAGCTTATTCCGGAGGGAGAGGGCGAGAAGCTGAGAAGGAAGCTGGAGCGTGCCGGTCATTCGTCCATGCAAACCAGCATAGATGAGTTACAGGCGGTTCGGCTGGATGGCCGGACGATTCAACTGGAGGTTCTGTCGAAATATGTACATCATCACACGGGGCAGACTCTCATCCAAAGTGTTCTGAGGGATACTACCGAGCAGAAGAGGAAGGAAGAACTGATTCGCCGTTCGGAGAAGCTCTCCGTGGTAGGGCAATTGGCCGCCGGAGTAGCCCATGAAATCCGGAATCCCCTCACGTCATTGATGGGGTTTACCCAGCTTCTCAAGTCGAAGAATGAGGATAATCATAAATTTTTCGATATCATGCTGTCAGAACTACATAGAATCAACAGTATCGTGAACGAATTCATGGTTCTATCCAAACCGCAGAATGTCAATTTTCGTATGACATCGGTGACTTCGATTTTAAAGAGTGTCATTTCACTGATCAATACCCAGGCTATTATGAGCAATGTCCGGATCACTACCGGATTTGAGCCGGATTTGCCTCTGTTATGGTGCGACGAGAATCAGCTTAAGCAGTTGTTCATTAACCTGCTGAAAAATTCGCTGGAAGCGATGCCGGATGGAGGAACGGTCCGAATTACGGCTGAGCATGGACTACCGGATAAATTAATCATCAAGGTTATAGATCAGGGGATCGGGATTCCCCAGCAATTCATGACCAGAATCGGAGAACCTTTCTTTACGACCAAAGATTATGGCACCGGACTGGGCTTGATGACATGCTGGCGCATTGTAGAAGCCCATTGCGGGCAATTAAACATCAAGAGCAAGGTGAATGCCGGGACTACGGTGGAAGTATCTCTCCCCCTTACTTCGAATGCCGGCTCATAATCTTATGAACGAACGCCATCCTTCCGAGCTAGACGAATTCTTTGCTTGGAAGGATTTTTTAT
Organism: Paenibacillus residui; assembly: GCF_042677205.1. Classification (NCBI taxonomy): domain Bacteria; kingdom Bacillati; phylum Bacillota; class Bacilli; order Caryophanales; family Paenibacillaceae; genus Paenibacillus; species Paenibacillus residui. Next base: position 38,185 of record NZ_JBHTIU010000051.1, on the reverse strand, counting down.
CATTCGACAGATTTCCTTCTTTTCTAATCCATCACGTCTTATACTTAATAAAGTGATCGACATCATCCGAAATTTCTGGAATTCCCCGAGAGCTTTCGACAATCTTTTCAAGACCTCCTCAAGAATCGGTTTATGCAAATATTTGTAATGGTTCCGTAACTACTTTCGACTCTATTCGCCTTACTATAAAACTATTGAACTTGCAATTAGCCGGATGGAGAGAACTGAAATTATGAAAGCTTATTTGAAGTATACCAGCGCTGCGCTCATAGGCGGAGTAGTTGCGGCTGGAATGATGATGTTCTGGCATCCCGGGGATGTCTCACCGGATCCTGTTCATCCTGTCGAAATCGCTCGAGCTTTGCCGGAGGAGGAGAAGGATCAGGAGCAGCGGGTCCTGTTGGCCTTCATGGAGAAGGATGTGACAGGAGACGGGCTTGCCGATCTAATCTCTTTGATAGGAGCTAAGAGGGACCCGGAAGATTCATCTGTATACGATGTACAGGTCGTGGTTCAGGACTTGCAGGAGAACCGTTATGTCCAGGTACCGATAGAAGCAGATTATCCGGCCTACAATCCACGAATGGATCTTATTGATTTGGACAGGGATGGAATTCCGGATTTATTCGTGACGATAGACGGTAATCCTCAAGGGGAAATCCAATCCTATAGTTTGCTCACATTCAAGGAAGGCCAGGCAGCCAAGCTGGTGCAATCGGATCAGTTAAATGCGGGTGTCGATTACCGCGTTCTCTTCCAGAATGGATTTAAGGCGGAGCTGACGAGACTTCCTGCCGGAGAGACGGTCGTTATCGATATCGAGTCCCGCAAAGACGAGCACATTAAACGGGAAATCTACGATGAGAACGGTAAATTGCTCCAACCGTTAGAAGGCAAGGTTCAGCGCTACTCCTCGTTGATTCCAGTTCAGAAGGCGGATGGGACCTATTATTTGGAAGGCCGTCAATATGTGTACGGCTTTGCAGCGAGCGACCGGTTGGCGGCCATTACGTCCCGTTGGGCGGTTCAGAACGGGCTGTTTCGGCTGACAGAGCTGGACGTGAAGCCGTATGACTGGGATAATGAGCCGTCGCCCCTATACGCGGTAAACGATAAATTCGAGGAACCGATTCTCGAGCAGGCCGATAGCGGGCCATATTTCATTCTGGATTCCAAGTATGCGGATGTTAACGGGGACGGCAGCCGGGATCACATTGTTCTTCTGGGCAACAAGATCGATGCCGCACAAGAGCTCTATTCATCAATTAAGGTAGCGATAAAATCAAGTTCCACCGGGGAATGGAGCACCAGCTCCGTGGGAGAGATCGATAGCGCCTATAACCCAAAGATATGGATAGGGAGATTTACTGAAGAGAGCATTAAAGATATTTTCGTCACCCTTCCCCATTCCCGGTATCCGGGCAAGCTGGGTGGGGGCGCTTATAGCTTGCTAACATTCACTGGCGGCGAGCTTCACCCTATTGTGGATCAGAAGCAGTTAAATGAAGGATTGCAGTTAGATGTTATATTCAAGAACGGTTATAAAGCCGAAATAACGAGCAGGGAAACCTCCAGGAAGGAGACAGTGGATGTATATCCTTCCAAAGAACGATACGTCCGTGCGCTTGTCTATGATCCGCAAGGAAAGCTGATGCAGCCTGCGGAAGGGACAGTCGGAGGATTTGTCTCCCTGGTGCCTGTCGATACAAACGGCGACGGAATCTATGATTTGAAAGGGACACAGATCGTCTCGGGTGCCATTCATACCGAGGATCTGGCGGCTGTTGAGTCCGTATGGTCCGTGCGCAAGGGCCGATTGGAGCTTGTGGAGGAGGCATTTACGGAGCGGAAATAATTGGAGGAACTCTAGAATACCCTTGGAAGTTACATAAAATATGAATGGATATTGGGAGTAGGGGAAACATGAAAAGAAGAAAAAGAAGAATTAATTGGCGGCGGTTTAGTTTAGTATTGTTGTTTATTCTCGTTATTTCTATAGGGTATAATAGAGTGGAAGCATTGATTGCCGGCGGGGGAAGCAAGGCGGTGACCGGAAGCCCGGCTGTGAATGGGAAAGAGCTTGACGGGAGTGGTTTGACAGGCGAGACACCTTCTCCGGCACCGGAGGCGGCAACGTCCTCCCCACCGAAGGCTACCCCGACTCCGACAACGGATACCGGGAAGGCGGTACCCCCCTCACCTTCCATTTCACCATCGCAGACGCCGAATGCGGATCCTTCGCCTTCAGCCCAGCCTGACCGGCAGGAAGAACAGACGTCTCCGCCGCCTCAGGGAACGGGTGCTGACGAAGCCGGGGAAGAGAAGAGAATTGCCCTCACCTTCGATGACGGTCCGGATTTGAAATGGACTCCCCAAATATTGGAGATATTAAAGGAACGCAACATCAAGGCAACCTTCTTTCTCGTAGGGAAGCAAGCGGAAGCTTATCCCGAAATGGTCCAGCAAATCATCGATGAAGGTCATCTTGTAGGGAACCATACATGGGGGCACGAGAAGCTCACGGAATTGAACACTAAGGAAGTCGGTCATGCCATCGACCGGTTGAGTGATTTGCTATTTCAGATCACCGGACAGAAGATCAGTCTGTTCAGGGCGCCTTATGGTGCCATGTCCGATAAGGTTCAATCCGTCCTGGACGATAAGGGATACCAATTGGTAGGATGGACCGTTGATCCTCGGGATTGGGCAGGCACCTCACCGGACGAAATGATGAACATCGTCAAGAAGCAGGCGAAGCCCGGCGGCATTGTGTTGATGCACAGCTTTGGAGGAAAGAACAGCGATTTAAGCAATACGGTGGAATTTCTTCCTCAATTGATAGATTATCTGCAGGAGGAAGGTTACACAATCGTAACCGTTCCTGAATTGTCTCCATGAGAGATTGTTATCGGACCTGGCCGCTTTTCCAATGGGAGGCGGCCGGGTGTTTTGATTTACCGGACCTGGTTTGGTGCTGCAGACTTAGGATAGATAGACATCCATGCTCTTCATGTCCGGATAAATCGTAAGGAGGTTGATTATGTCCAACAAATGGATAACCGGTGCCGCCATTCTCTGCTGTTTGGGGTTGGTCTCCGGATGCAGCTTTGCTGTACCGCCGGTTGACTTATTGAAAGCCCCGTCGGTCACGGCTGATTTGCAGGAGATGAGGCTGGCTGTGATCGAGCACCTCCCTTCAGGGGCGAAGCTTACTCTGCCGGCCCACTCGCCGGCAGGCACGGCGGCAATCAATGAAATAGATCTGAATGGGGACGGACAGAATGAAGCGGTCGCATTTTATAAAAAGGAAATGAACCAATTCGAGCTCGGGGCTATTATCCTGAGCAGAAAGAATGGCAAATGGGAGAAGATGGCGGAAATTCAGGAGCTGGGAAGCACCGTTCATTATCTTGATTTTCAGGACGTAACAGGTAACGGGGTCAAAGATATGCTTGTCGGCTGGAGCGGCGGGGAGGAAGTCAAGAAGGAATTAACGGCCTACTCCTTCGAAGGAACGTCAGCCAGAGAAATCGGCCGGCATTCCTACACCGAGCTGGCTGTTGGCGATTTGGATAACGATGGTGTATCGGAAATTGTGCTGTTCCAGTTTGACCGTACAGAGCATGTATCCAAAGCAGAGTTATATCGATTTATTGAAGGAAAGCTCAGGCCGTCGGATAGGCTGGCATTGGACGGAACCATCAACGGGTACTCGCAGATTCTGCTGGGGAATGCTACGGAATCGCGTAAAGGAATATTTATTGATGCAGGAGTGGGCGCACACTCCTCCCAGACAACGCTGTTGGTGGTCGAGGACGGCCGTCTTCGCAACGTCTTTGCCGGGAGGGGCAGAGCCCCTGAAGCGATTTTCAACCCTTACACCGTCACAAGCGAAGATATTAACAATGACGGGATCATCGAAATCGACTTAATGAAGCAGCCCGTGGGAACGGAAGAAATGCCGCTGGTCTCCATCCCCTGGATTCATTCCTGGCATCAATGGGATGGGCAGGAAAGCCTTAAATGGGTACGAGACAGCTATTTTGATTTCTCTGCGGGATTTCGCCTCGATTTTCCAGAAAGTTGGCATGATCTGGTGACGATTAGAAAAGCCGAGGAAGCCTCTCCGGGCTCGATTGTTATTGAATATATCGGAGCGGGAGAACATCGTAAGCAAGAGCTGCTGACCCTCACTTACTTCCCGCGCAATCAGAAGCAGGAGAAGGAGAAGGAATGGAAGGAGAAGCAGGCGATTATTGTTCCGTTGGGAGAAAGGAATGATAAATCCTTCATTGCCGTTCTGCCCGAAGGCAATCCCAACCTTCCGGATAAATATGCCCGAGAGTACGAAAGATTGCGAATTGATGCACAGCAGGCACGGGAACTGTTTCACTTCGTTCACTTATAACGGCAAGGTGCCTTTATAGACGCGATTTCACAATGATTGAAATAATTGTTAGATACGGAATGTGAACGGCCCAATATTCGTTATACGAAAGGGAGCGGTCAAGCTGCGATTTTGACAAAAGGGTCTAATAGACAGAAAGGATGATGGAGATGAAGGTGCTCATTCTGGAAGACGAAGAGGCTATCCGCGGATTTGTACGGATTAATTTAGGCCGAAACGGCATTGAAGTGATTGAGGCGGAAACCGGCGAGGAAGCCCTCGAAAAATTGGAGCAGGAAGCAGTGGACATTGCCATTCTCGACGTCATGCTGCCGACCATTAGTGGATTTGAGGTATGCGAGCGAATCCGAAAGCTCTACCCGGACATGGGAATTATTATGTTAACGGCTAAAACTCAAGATACGGATAAGGTGACCGGGCTGCAGCTCGGGGCGGATGATTATGTCGTCAAACCGTTCAGTCCAACCGAGCTGGTGGCTAGGGTCCAGGCTCTGCAGCGCAGGCTGAACTCTTCCCATCCTGCGAAGAATGAACTGGAATCCGGTCCTTTCTCTATTTCCCTAGACGAACGCAAGCTATACAAGAATAGAGAGGAAATTGATGTAACGCCTACGGAATTTGCCATCATGAAGCTTTTTATGGAAAATGCCAATAAAAGTGTCAGCCGGGACGAGATTCTGGACACCGTCTGGGGCAAGCACTATATAGGCGATTTAAAGATTGTGGATGTTAATATCCGCAGAATCCGGCAAAAAATCGAAGCTGATCCGTCCCGTCCCAAATATATTGAAACGGTCTGGGGATACGGATATTTATGGAAGGGACATCCGAATTGAAAACGATCAGAGGCAGAATGATGTTAGGTTACGGCATAGTCATCCTCGGAGTGGTTCTTATTCTGGGAGTGCTGTTTGTCGGAACCGTCAGACAATATTACTACGGAAGCGCGACCCAGGCGCTCAGTGAAAGAGCGGCTGTATCCGCCAGATTTTACGGTCAATATTTGGATGAATATTCCCTGGGGGACCAATCCAGATACATCTTCGAGAATGAAATTACCGAAGATTTCACCCGAGTGGAAGTGATCGATTTATACGGAAATCTGGTCATCGATTCCTATGGCCTACCGCCTGGGAAAAAAACGCCCACCCCCGATATTCAAGCCGCTCTGAAAGGTTCTGCGGAAACCTGGATGGGCATCGATCCCGATACGAAGGAACGAATCCTGGCCTTATCCCAGCCGTTGATGCAGGATTCCCGCATGATCGGCATTCTTCGCTATACGACATCCATCAAGAGAGTCGATGAGGTGCTGAACAAGATAACGGGCGCGGCAATCGGGGTCGGTCTGGCGGTTGTCTGCTTGTCTCTTCTCGTCAGTTGGTTAATGGCCCGGCGAATCGTCAGCCCGATAGGAGAACTGACGACGGTAGCCAAATATATGGCCGGAGGGGATTTCTCCCGCAAGGCGGAGAAGCGGTATGATGACGAAGTCGGCCATCTGGCCGATACCCTGAACTATATGGCGGAAGAGATCGTTCGCAACGAGAAGCTGAAGAACGAATTTATATCCTCGGTATCTCATGAGCTGCGCACGCCGCTGACATCCATCAAAGGATGGAGCGAGACGCTGCTATCCGGCGGCCTGGAGGAGAAAGAGGAGACGAAATTGGGGCTGGGAGTCATTACGAAAGAAACGGATCGGCTCATCGGACTGGTTGAGGATCTGCTGGATTTCTCCAAGCTTCAGTCGGGAGGCATGGGTATCCGTTGTGAGCTTGTCGATATCAACCGGCTGGTGGAGGAAATCGGGGAGCAGTTCATCGCAAGCGGTAACCGCCACAAGCTGAATATTGAGGTGGAGCTGGGGGAAGGGCCGCTTGAACTGACAGCGGATCGCAATCGGCTCAAACAGGTCATGGTTAATTTGTTGGATAATGCCATCAAATTCACTCCGGAAGGCGGGACCATCCGGCTGACGACGGCCCGGGAGGAAGAGGAGGTTCGAATCCAGGTAGAGGATACCGGGGAAGGTATTCAGGCGGAAAATATTAAGCGGGTTACGGAAAAGTTTTTTAAAGGCACGACCCGCTATCCGGGAAGCGGCCTCGGACTGTCCATCTGTAAGGAGATCGTGCAGCTTCATAAGGGGAGAATGGGGATCAGCAGCGTATTCGGCCAAGGGACGATCGTTACGATCTGGCTGCCCCTCCATTAATTCAATCGGCCGGAACAGGCGCGAAGCATGGAAATCGCCGCGCCCTGTTCCGGCCTTGTTGTCATACGGAGCCAGCCTTGCCAACGGGTGGACCCGTCAATTACTTCGTCGGGGGATGGTCTTCCAACAGCTCCGCCACCACTTCGCGAATAAAAGGGTTTAATCCGTCGGCCATCAGGAGAAAGCCAAGGTCGGTAGGATGAATCCCGTCTACCGTGCATTCGTGATAACGGTCACCTAACAGGGAGGACCCGTCATAGAAATGAATGCGGCGATCCCCATTTTCTCTAAGCTGCTCGACGGTTTGCCTCTGGAATTCAAGGTTGGCGAGACGATTGGCGTTAAGCCTGGAGTCGAAGCGATCCATCGAATATTGGATTCTCGACACAACGATAATAGGCACCTCCGGATGCTTTTCGCGTAAAATACGGATAAACTCGGGCAATGTCTCACGAAGCTTCTCCGGACTGACTGAATTGGCCTCGTAATCGAGGATATAGCACCCCGGATTCTCTATTTCGCCAATAATGCGAGCCAATTCCGGTTCGCCGCGTCCGTTCCCGGAGAAACCGAGGTTGACGAATTCCAAAGGGATGGAACGGCTTAATATATTGGGATAGGCCATGCCGGGACGAGAGGCACACCCGCCTTGGGTAATCGATGTCCCGTACAGGATGACTTTCTTGCTGCTTGCATAAGGCGAAGGGGCCTGGACAAGGGCATCCGCCTCCAGGCCGAGCTCCACTTCCTCGACTCCCTGGTATAGCGGGAAATACAGGGTGACTGCGCGCATTTGCTTGCTTTCCAAAGCAAACAGATCCACCTCGTACTCGGTTCGGGTATGATCGTACTTGGATGTGCTATAGAAGGTGAACTCACCGTTCATCCCCAAATAACAATCGAATCCGCATTGGCCGGTAGAGGGCATATGGGGCATATTGGCCGGACCCGACAGACGGACTCTGATCGAAAGCTTGCGTGAGTCGGTCATGAAGGCGATTTGTCCCCCGGCAGTGCAGTTGGCGAGAGAATCCACCGCAGGTGGAATCGGCCATGGAGAAGCTACGGGCAGTCTCCGGTATTTGCCGTCCTGCCGGAGCCAGGGGAAGCCGGAAATGCGGAAGGGCGAATGAAGCGGGGACAGCCATACCAGTCCGGATTGTGCTTCGGTATGAGGCTTCATCAAACGATCCAGTTGCGAAACTTCCATGGGCTTGGATTGGGTCACTTTATAGGTTCCTCCTTTTAAAGCAGGGATAATTTGTATCCGTCGAAGGGGGGGCAGAGTCCTTCGCTGCTATGTATTAGAAATTTTATCCTTATACCTCAGTTTGTCGGGTAGTGCTATTGGTTGTCAATCCCGATTATTTCGTTTCCCGCAAATATTGTAATGAAAACGAAATATTATGAAGGGGATCATAATCGTTAACCATACCCCGGTAAACCGGATCATAAGCTGTAGTAGGAGCGTATATAGGGCAGCAAGAGTAATGGTCACTTGCACCCATAGTTACCGTATCGCCGGAGATAAAGAGCTGGAATGAATAAGAACGGGGGAAGACGAAGATGAAAGGGTTCTTGAACAAATTCAAGGAAGGCGCTGCAGAAGCGGCGAAGATGGCGCAGCAAACGCTCGAAATCACTCGGATGAAGGCGCAAATTTCCACAAAGGAACGGGAAGTGGAGAAATATTTTGAAGCGATTGGAGAGGAAGTCTTCAACGCCTATACCGTCAAGGATTTATCCCAGGCGGAGCCTTTCATTGAGGAGGCGGGCAAACAAATCATCCGGATTCGCCAGGAAATCCGGGAGCTGGAGCTGAAAATCAAGGAGGTCAAGCAGATCAAAGAGTGCGCATGCGGGCGCAACGTTCCGTTAGAGGCCAATTACTGTCCCTCCTGCGGATACCGATTTGAGGAGCGGGAGCCGCCCAAGCTTATCTGTTCTTCCTGCGGCACGAGGAATGAAGCGGTTTCGAAGTATTGCTACCATTGCGGTCAAAGTATGGAGCTCAGGCAGCTTCCGGAAAAGGACGATTGGGAAGAGAGAGACACGGAAGGCCCGCTGTAATCAACGCGGACAGAAAAGCATCCCCCGATGCAGGATCGCCCGGGGGATGAGGGGAACAAGATTAATAGTATTGGATCGGGGTGTCTCGTAGAGTCGCCCTTTTCTCCAGATAGCGGTAGAAGCTGGTCGCCGCCTGCGCGCGGCTTACCTTCTGTTCGGGTTGGAATCGGCCGTCCTCCGATGTCGTAAGGATGCCCAGACCGAGCACAAGCGCGACCTGCCCCTTAAGCTGGATCTGGTCGGCATCTGCTGCGGATAACCGGAACATATCCGGATGCTCCGCCAGCTTGCTGTACCCAAGGGCCCGGACCAGAAGAGCCGCCAATTCTTCCCGGTTCATATGGCTATCGGGCTGGAACGAGGACTGGCTCCGGTCGATCAGGTTCGCGTCAACTGCCGCTTCGACATAGGAGAAGTATGGGGAAGAGCTGCCGACATCGGCAAACGTCGCTTTGCGGCTCTGGTCGAAATAAGGGACGAAGCCGCCGCCATTGCGGGCGATGACGAGCATCTTGATCATCTCTCCGCGTGTAATCTCCTTGTCGGGATAAACCTTGCCGTCCACGACATCGATGGCGTTGTAGTCCATCATCAACTGCAATTCCTTGCGTGCCCAATGATTTTCCAGATCCGACGCCTGCTGCTTCTCCGGATTGGCCGGCGATCCGTCCTCCCGGCTGCGCCATTGCCCGGTGGAAGCGTCCAGGAACAAGCCGTCCAACGGATGCTTGGGCACCAGACGGTAAACCGGCTTGGCGGATTTCGCTTCCTCCTCAGACGTAGAGGACTTAGTCCATATGATGGGAACCGGGTAGCCCGGGTTCATCGGAATGACGTATTGCAGCTGCAGGTCATAATGGGACAGCAGTAGGGACAGGGCTTCTTTGTCATCCATCAGCTCAGGCACGTTCTCCGGATGCGGAGAAGTATACAGGTTGGTCCAAACGCCGCTTACTTCTCCCGTTGCGCTGTCAATTTGTACGCTAATTCCTTCCGATTCGGTTGGTATGCCGTTAATGAGCTGCTTGAAAGGGACAATGACCGATTCGGCCATTCTTATTTTTTCCGCCGGGAAGTCGTTAAACGCCTGCTCGTCGACCGCCAACTGATTGCTGTAGTGAGGATACAGGCTTTGAACGAATTCGATGGCGGTTTTCTTGGCGGTTTCCGCATTTAACTGGCTCTCCTGCTGTTCAGACTCTTTGTCCAGCACAATCGGCCGCCCTTTGTTGAAGGAGAGGATCTCCCCCGTCGAGCTGTTGACCGAGGCGTAAATCCAATATTCGTCCTTGCCGCCTTCTTGAGGGGCCTTCCAGTTCAAGTTCCAGGTGGCCACTCCTGAATCCACATTTTCGTTATAGTATGCATCCGTCAGTTCGGCATTCTCCGGCAGCGAGAGCAGCTTCCTCACCTGTTCCTCGGCCTGCTTTTCCGTTAACTGCAGATTGGAAGGCGGCATCGGAGCGAGCGGTTTATCGGTTAGCGGAGAGTAGCTGACCGAAGCGGAAGCCGGTTTGCCCGCTTCATTGATGAATTTTCCGGAATTGGCGTCCAGCAGCACATTTCTTAACGAATAGGTTAGCGCGGGCTCCCACTTTTTCCCCCTGCTATTTCCGTTCATAAGATAGTTCAAATGGGGCTTGGCTTGTTCTTTAATGATTTGCAGAGCCTGCTCCTGGCTAAGGGCGGAAGCGGCCTCCTCGAATGATAGCTGCTCCTCCCAGTAATACTCGTATTGAGTCATATTCCCGTTCGAATCGATAGTAAACTGGATGTAGTTCCCGGGGAAGGGAATCCCGTTCACCAGCCGGTCATATTTGATCGAATAAGATACATTGCCGTCCAGCGGCGGCTTCGCCCATTTTTCCATATCTTCGTTGTAGCGAACGGCGTCTTTCAGCTCCGGATTATACCGTTCCAGCAATTGTCCGGCAATGGTCTTGGCCTCCTGCAGTTCTACCTTGGGAGGGAAGGAAGGGCGGTTTTCCGGATCATTGACATATTTGCTTATGTGGCTGATCTTTCCGGTTTCCGCGTTGACGGTCACTTGAATATTTCCGTAGTAGCGATCCTGCTCCTCTTTGACAAAGCTCAGGCTCCAGGCGCCGGTTTTGCCGGTCGCTCCCCAGGTATTGAAGCTGATGTTCTGAAGGGAATAATCTGCCGGCACATCCGCAGAGGCTTTGGCCAGCTCGATGGCCCGTTCCTTACTGATCTTGGCCCGTGCGGCCGCTTCCTCATTGGCTTTATCCGATGCTACGTTATCTGCAGGCAATGCAGGGGACGGAAGAACCGTTACGGCTTTAGATGAGGTGTGAGAAGCAGAGACCGGCTGATCCGCATAAGCCGAAGGAAGTAATGAAAACATCATGGCTGTTGTCATACCAAATGCAAGCAGAGTTTTCGGTGCTTTCATGAAGCAAGCCTCCTCGTATTTGTACTAATCTTTACCAATATTACGGACGCAATAGATTATAAAAAGGTTGCACGCGTTCTTGAAATAACGGACAGCTATCCATTGGCGACAGCTAGGGCATGAAGGGCTTGTTTCAGTGAAGCTTCCTTAACCCGGCAAGCGATCCCGGGGCCTTATGGCATCGGTTAAGTAAAGGAAAGAACGGTTATAACTATTCTTTCGCTTGTACCTGAACCGAGGAAATAGTAAATTAATGGTGCCGGCAAATTCCGAGGAAAGGAGTGTGATCGGATTGATTACAATAGCTGAGGTGGTCTCCGTTTAATACGGAGATTCGATCGGCGGGGGTCCTCGCGGGCCCCCACCCTTTAGATCCCCACAAGTCGGAGTCAGCGTCTAAACCTTCCTTAACGCGGTCGATCTTCGTGACTTTGCTTCGGTTAAGGTTTATACAGTACATTGCGGGGAACCCAGAACTTATAATTTCTATATTATGAGAAAAACTCCTATCGGAGTATTTCATAGATGAACGACCGCGTTTAGAGGTTGTTTTTATCGCCAAATAGAATTTGAAGTTATTCAGGACGCAATAACTTATAAATTCTATTGTGGTAAAAAAAGAAATTAAGCTCTTGATCGGCTTCCAAATACAATTTATAATGGAAATATGTAGTTTAAATTCTGGTGAAAGGAGAAGATAGCAATGATTCAAAAAATTCGTTTTATCCAAGGGGTTCTAACTGAATAGCTTTGCATTATCTGTAACCGTCACCTGAATGATATAGGCATCACCGACAGGCACGATTGGGTTATCGTGTTTTTTTTGTTCTTTTTTTTCCTTATCGAACGCTGGGCATATACATAATATAGAAAAGGAGGTGTCAAGATGAAAGCAGCTAACCTTATTTTTAATAACCGTTGCAACGGCAGGACAATAAATGAGGAGGTTTTCATCTGTGAGCTACAAAAATGGAAAGGATGTTCTTCCCCCTAGCCTTTTGAAGCAGCTGCAGGAGTATATTCAAGGAGAAATCATTTACATCCCCAAGAGAGAGAAGAAACGTGCGGGCTGGGGTGAAAATAACGGGGCTCGATTGCTTCTGGAACGGAGAAATAAAGAAATTTACCGTCAATATAAGAACGGGTCCAAGATGGTGGAATTGATACAGACCTTTCATCTGTCGGAAGACAGCATCCGTAAAATAATCGGCAAGAACAAGGAGCGCGCTTCGAACGCGACGAGATAGATCAGGCGGCCAAGTGTCCGATGGACATTTGGCCGCCTTTTTGGCGATAAGATGGATGTTCACAGATAATTATTTCGCCGTTTTCCACCGGGTGAACCACTTTTCCAGGAGGACGATGCAGCCGAACAAAATCATGCTGAACGCCACGATGACGATGATGCCGATAAATACCCGATCCGCGCGGAAAGCGGAGTTCGCGGTCCTCATATAGGTTCCGATGCCCTCGCTGGCGCTCAGCCATTCGGCGATGAAGGCGGCCATCACACTGTAAGTGGCCGATATTTTCAAGCCGGAGAACAGGCTGGGAATTGCATGAGGAAGCTCCAGCTTCCAGAAGGTCTGTCTCTTGGAGGCGCCGGACATTGCCATAAATTTAAGCATGTTGGCGTCGGTCAGTCTCAGTCCGTTCAAGGTCGAGATAGTGACCGGAAAGAAGCAGACGATAATAATAATGATTATTCTCGGGAAGAGGCCGAGGCCGAACCAGATAAGCAGTAAAGGAGCCAGGGCAATAATGGGAATATTCTGGGTCAGGATCAGAAACGGATACAGTGCTCTTTTGATCCATGGAAACTGATGCAGGAAGATAGCCGTGATCAAGCCGATTCCGATCCCGGAGGCGAAGCCGATCAGGGTGAGCTGAATGGTGGTGGTGGTATGCATCCACACCCTTGGCCATTGGGTAATTCCTTCCTGAACGATTTGAATCGGACCGGGCAGAATCCATTTCTGGACATCGAACCACATAGTGGATAACTGCCAGACGATTAGAAAGAGGAGGGCTGCCCCAACAGGAGGCAGCCAGGTTTTCCATCGGGAGCCGCCGCTCATTATTCGTACCTCTCCGTCATCTGTGCCATTGAAATTCCCTTGGGATCATAATGGATTTTGATAACGGAGGAGATTCCGCCTCCGCCCAATTTCGCAAGCTCCACGTTCACTTGCTTGACAATTTCGAGCAGCTGCTCCAATTCTCCTTCCATCATCGTATCCATCGGCCCGACCACATATTTGACGCCAGACTTCCGTATAATGTCTACCGCCAAGTCAATATATGGAACAGCGTCCTCCGTTCTCGGGATCGTTTCAAAGCTAACGAGCGCATTCGCCATCATTCGGCTCTCCCTTCTTGCAGTTATTGTGCGGGCTCAGGCAGAAAATCGTTCGTAAAGGCAGCATCGGCATCGAATTCCTGCTCGATTAATCCGTGTTCTCTCATCCAATCCGCATAGTTGACCCATACCGATTTTTTCTGAATGCCCCATTGCGGTGCATCATCCTGATAACGCGGGCTGATCCATTTCTGACTGGCCATGACCAGCTCTTCATCCAGCTCCGGCGCTGCTTTCAGCAGTATTTTCGCAGCTTCCTCCGGCTTGTCCATTGCATATTGGAAGCCTTTGGCCGTTGCGGCGAGGAAAGCCTTGACCAGCTCCGGCTGTTCCTTAATGGTCTCCTCGTTAGTGATTAACAGCGGAGTATAGTAGTCCAATTTCTCGGAGTAATCCGTAAGAGGGATGAGATTGAGCGGAACCCCGCGCAGCTCGGCCTCGATTCCGGTCCAGCCGTAGAAGATCCAGGAGAAGTCGACATCCCGCTGAACAGCGGTGAAGAAATCGGCTTCGCCCAGGTTGACAATTTTCACCGTGTTGACATCGGCACCCCCATCGGCCTGCATCAAGGACTGCAGCACTCCCTCCTCCGCCGGAGAGCCGAAGCCGCCATATACTTTGCCTTCGAAATCTTTCGGGCTCTTAATATTTTTGTCCACGGGCGATGCGAAGACGGAGGTATTATGCTGCATCAATGTGGCGATGGAGACCACCGGAACTCCCTGAATGCGGGCTTCCGTTACGTTCTCCTGGATGCTTACACCGAAGGCGGCTTCGCCGGAGCCGACAATAGCCGTCGATCCGTTGACCCCCGGGGGAACGATATTGACGCGCAGACCGGCCTCTTCGTAGTATCCTAAGTCTTGCGCCACATATAAGCCGGTATGATTGGTATTCGGAAACCAGTTGAGAACAAGAGTGACATCCGTCAGTTTATCGCTTGGAGCACTGTCCGGCGCCGGCTCGGTTTTATTGCCACAGGCGGTTAGCATTAGAAGAGCGGTCAAGGCGACGAACATTAGTTTTTTCCAGGTTAATGATTTCATAGTTAACGTTAAGGGGACTCGTGTACTCCATCATGAGAAGATATGGATGAATCCGATAATCCTTTGCCGGGATAGTCCTACAGCATAGGCGGAAATCCGGACCAGTAGAGCATATTCGTCTCCGGATAAAAAATTGCCGCCGGATCACGAACCGGCTTTCGCACGGTGATCGGTTTCGTTCCGAGCGTCTGACCAGCCGATATTCAGCATGGCTTAAGCGAGTTCATTCTTCCCTTGAATGGCGATGATTCCCTTACTTCCTCCCTTGTTATGTTCATGTTGGAAAAATGCATAAAAAAACGCCCCTGATCTAAGGGCGCAAAATAGCATATAGGCGGCACATGGATGGACCATATGCAGTATTCCCTACGCTGGCATTACCCAGATCAGGTTAAAGGGTCAGTATCTTGCGGGATACAATCTCAGCCGGCCTAGTCCAGCTCCCCGGTTATGAAGTTGTAAAACAACAGGATGCAACGGCCATTGCGACTATATTATAGCGTGAATAGGGAAATGTGTCCACTGAGCGGATCATCCGGAGTTGGGACCGTTACCGAAATCGGACAAGGGCCCTGCACAATTGAGGTTGAATAAGGCAAGTGGAAAAACGGATCGGCAGGCTGCGGCGGAACTTGCTATTTGCTGGCCTCGGAGAAATTTAAATGCGTGTTCATTACAAATGGGTGCTTCATGGTAGTTAGGCAAATCGTGAAGAACATAAAAAGACTCCGTCTATTTTCTCATTAAAATAAACGGAGCCTTATCTTTGAATTTCCATATTCACTTTACTTCCATTAACCTCCTGCGATTCACATGCCCAGCATGTCCAATCCTTTCTTATTAGTTAACCCTTTCATTTACATGCTATGCATGCTTGGCAGAAAGAGCTGATATGAGTTCCCACATGCCCACAGATTACGGAAAAAGCTGTCACGGGACTTCTTCCTTCATGCAACCTGATTACAGCATGCTTCGCTAACGCTGCTCCATTGGACTATCCCCTTTCCCGCTAAGAGTATATATCTATTTAACGGAGTGGGCTCTTTAATATGGATGGCGGTTCGAATCGGAATTCCAATTCACTGTCGCCCTTAGGGTCCCATTCCGGTAAACAGCTGTGTCGAGGAGATGAGATAAGGATACTGGGTATCTTGTGTTTGTTTGGTGTTTAGCTTACTGCAATCCTATCAGAGTTTTAATATTATGTAAATATTCTAAAAATTCTATTAATTTTAATCTATTAAAAAAATAGCCCCTTATTCATCCATATTCTCCCTTTCTCTTATTATTTCTAGTAATTTCGCCTACTTAATTATTATCCAAAGCTTTGCTGCGAAGCAGCCGGGGTCCACACTTTATGGAAGCAAGAGTTCCTCCTATATTATCGTCGGCCGCCATCCCGATCGCTTAAGAGAATGGCAAAATCAAAGCTTAACAGGTATACTGGGCGAAGAGAAAGGCTTATAGGAACTATACGGTGATGCGGTTGTATTATCTTAGAGACACAGCCGGATGCAGGAATATAAGGGGGAAGAAAATTGAGAACGGAACAGCCGACGGACAGACGGATTCTTATCGCCGGGACGGGCAGCGGGAGCGGCAAAACGACGGCCGCTCTCGGAATCATGGCCGCATTGAGAAGACGGGGCAAGGCGGTGCAGGGGTTCAAATGCGGACCGGATTATATCGATCCCGGCTATCATACCGCCATTACGGACAGGATCTCCCGCAACCTGGACAGCTGGATGATGTCCCCGATGGGAGTAAGGGAAATCTATGTCCGCGGATCACAGGGGGCGGATATTTCCGTCATCGAGGGGGTCATGGGCTTCTATGACGGCAAAGACCCGACGAGCCATGCGGGCAGTACGGCAGAGATCAGCCAACTGCTGGAATGCCCGGTCGTGCTCGTCGTCGACTGCAGCGGCATGGGCCGCTCGGCGGCGGCGATCGTGCAGGGCTTCCAGCGGTTCGCCGATGACATCCGGATAGCCGGAGTCATCGCGAACCGCGTCGGAAGCGAGGGGCACTACGGCATCGTCCGGGCAGCCATCGAGCAGGAGTGCGGAATTCCCGCACTCGGCTGGCTGCGCAGGGACGATGCCGTCGCCTTGCCAGAGCGCCATCTCGGGCTGATCCCGGCGTTAGCGCGAGGCGAGCTGCAGCCGCTGTTCGAGCGGCTGGCCGACCTCGCGGAATCCGGGATCGACCTCGATGGCTTGCTGGCCCTCGCGGAGTCGCCGCCGGTCCTTGCGGAGCGGACCATCTTTCCGCAGCAGGTCCCCGCTTCGCCGCCATCGCCGCAGCCCGGGGCGCTCCGCCGGCCCGAGCCGGGCGCCTCGCAGACGGAGCAGTCGGCCGCCCCGGTGCTATCGCTGCGGCCCCCGGGGGCCGAGCCGTCCCATGCTCCGCGATTCGAGCCTGCGGACCGGGCCTCCGCGCAGCGGAATCCGCTGCGTATCGCCATAGCGAAGGATGCCGCCTTCCACTTCTACTATCCGGAAAATTTGGAGCTGCTGGAAGCGTACGGCGCAGAATGCGTCTATTTCTCTCCGCTTGCCGGAGAGGAGGTTCCGCAGGATGCAAGCGGTCTGTACATCGGCGGAGGCTTTCCGGAGGAATATGCCCCGATTCTCTCGCGGCAGGAGCTGCCCAAACGGTCCATTCGCGACGCTGTCCTCAGCGGCATGCCGACATTGGCCGAGTGCGGCGGGTACATGTATTTGACGAACGAAATTCGTACCCGGGACGGCGGGAAGTATCCGATGATCGGCCTGATCCCGGGATCGACCGTGATGAAGGATCGGCTGCAGTCCTTCGGTTACCGGGAAATTCACGGAATGGAGCGGAATTTCCTGTTCGGGCAGGGAGAAACCGCCCGCGGCCATGAATTCCATTATTCCGTTGTGGAGCCTGACGAGGAATGGCCGCCGGCTTATTGGGTGAAGGGACGTAAAGGGGAGCACGCCGAGGGCTATATGTCCGGCAGCCTGGTGGCCGGATTTTCGCACATCCATTTTGCCTCCAACCCGCGCTTGGCGGCCCGCTGGCTGGAATGCTGCAGGGAATATGCACAGCGGAAATCCGTTTTCTATTAATCTATTAATCTATAAATCTATAAATCTATAAATCTAGCAGTTCCGGGACAGAAGTGATTTTTTTCATAGAATTAGACCGGCCCCCACTCCGTTTTCTTTCAGCGCTCATATATTAGAGAAGCCTGAGAGAAAAGGAGGGAATTGGATTGAAAGATTTGGATTGGACGTTGAAAATGTTAATTCTGCTGTACTGGTCCAGCCTTAACCAATTCAAATAGCCGACGTCCATCACTGCTTATAATTGGACTTGCCCGCCGCGCGGCTGCCGGATGGCCGGACAAGTCCCGTTTTTCCGACTATTAGATTGGCCGATTGGGCACTATACATCAAGTGTCCTCTTAATAGATCGAATGACAGTATAGGCAGTTTGGACCGCTATTGAGTATTTCCAAATCGGTCAAGCCCTCTAAGAAAACTATAGGCGCCTTCGTTTTCCGGGCGAATCGGAATCGGGCGGGGAGAAATCCCCGTCTGATTTTTTGCATGAAAATAAGGGCTTTTACTGTCCACCGCGACGGAAGAGGTGCGCGTTGTGAAAGAGGGATGGAAACCGGTGGAAAGATAGAGTATGCTTGAAGAACAAGATGGAGGGGATCTAAAAAGCAATAAGAAGGGGGAATACCGATTGTCACATCTTCTGCCGATCCGTGGACTAATGTTTGATATGGATAATACGGTGCTCCGTTCCTCGATTGATTTTCCCGCAATGAAGGAAGGAGTCTACTCCTATTTATCCGGCCATCGGCTGCTGCCGGACCTTCCCGCATGGCAACAATATACCAGTGCCCAATTAATCGAGATGGCGAGGGAGCGGGCGGGTGACGGTGGGCAGTGGCTTGACGGGGTATGGGACGTTATTGGCCGTTTTGAAAGGGAGGGCATGGCCGGGGCCGGCTTGGAGCCGGAGGTTCATGAGGTGCTGGACCGGCTTTACGGACGTTACCCTATGGTCATTCTGACCAATAACACCTATCCTGCAGCACTTGCGGCATTGACGGAAACCGGGGTCAAGTCTTACTTCGACCATATCGTCGGCCGGGAGCAGATGGGCCGCTTGAAGCCTTCTCCCGACGGAGTTTTGTATGTGCATAAGCTGTATCCGGATATTGCAGCGGAAGAGTGGGTAGTCGTAGGCGATTCCTGGATGGACGGGAAAGCTGCTAGCGATGGCGGATCCAGATTTATTTTATATGGCTGCGACACAGCGGGGCTTGAAACGAACGAAGTTCCTTTCATCGCCCAAATTAGCAAAATGAGCGAGCTGCTGGAGCATCTGTAATTGGCTTTGTCAGCAGCCAGAGAGTATTGGGAGTCTGTCGGATCATGAGATCATCCATGAAGCGAAGGAAAAACGGCCGAGGGCGAAGGGCCTTCTGCCGATTATTGGGACGGAGGCTTAGTGCCGATAATCGTTTCATTCGTTGGACAGGCTTCTCAAGAGAAGGAGGGAGCAGCCAGTGAAAAAATGGTTTACACCGGAGGAAGCCAATGGCTTGCTGCCGATCATCCGGCAGGAAGTGGAAAGTCTGCAGGAGATTAAAAATCGTTTTGAGCGTATGTACGCGGATTTGTGCCATATGAAGCAGACGGCTCCCGTATCGGATTCAAGCGGAGAGGACCGTTATTTCTTACTCGAGTCCGAATTGGAGTTTCTTCAGATGGAGGCTCAATTGATCGCCAACAGCATTGCTCATAAGGGGGCGGAGCTCAAAGATATAGAGCTTGGACTGGTAGACTTTCCAGCCGTGATCAATGGTGAAGAGGTACTCTTATGCTGGAAGCTCGGGGAAGATAAAATCAATCATTATCATGGGCTGGATGACGGTTATTTCGGAAGAAAACGACTGGACCATAACTGAATCACAACATATAAAGAGGCTTCCCCCGTTCGTAAAGGAACGGGAGAGGCCTCTCAGTTCAAGGGACGGCGATAGCCGTTTATCCTTGTTACATTGCGTATAATGACGAGCCGATATATAACGCTTGACGCTTATTGGGAGCCATGCCTCGCGCCAATCAGAGGAGAGGTTTATTCCTCTTCCTTCCAGGCCTGAGGGTGATTATCGCTCACCCATTGGGCGGCGCTTGCGTTAGCCTCCGCCTGCTCCACGCTCTTGCAGCCCGGAATTACGCTTGTAACGGCATCGTGCTTGAGACACCAGGCCAAGGCCCATTGCGCCATATCCATTCCTTCGGGAACTTCCTTGGCACGAATTTCTTCCACTTTGGCAAGCCTCTGCCTGATCTGCTCCGGATCATGACGATGCCTTACGTCATTGCTCCCGAAGACGGTACCGGGCTTGTATTTGCCGCTTAAATATCCGCTGGCCAACGGCACCCTCGCCAATACTCCAAGATCTTGCTCTATGCAGGAAGGGAATACCCGCTCCTCGGGCTGGCGATCCAGCCGGTTGTAGATGACCTGTATCACTTTGGATTGAACACGTGTCGATTGCTCTGTCTGATGCAGATTATCGTTCTTGGCGATGGAGGTGCCCAGATGGCGGATTTTTCCCGCTTGCACCTGCTTGTCCAAGGTGGTCCACAGCTTATCGTTGTCGAAGGCTTCATTCGGGCCGGAATGGAATTGGTACAGATCGATGTAATCGGTTCTTAACGCTTGAAGAGAAGCGTCCAGCTGCCGAATGACATCCTCCGGCGAATAGCGGTCGGTCCGATGAAGATGGCCGTGAAATTCATGCCCGAATTTGGTGGCGACCACCCAGTCCTCCCGCCGGTCCTTGTGGAGAAATTCTCCTATAAACCGCTCCGATAAATGGTCGCCGTAGCATTCTGCCGTATCGATGAAGTTGATGCCAAGCTCCTTGGCCCGTCCCAGGATCCGGTCTACTTCGTCCTGGGAGAAATCCTTGCCCCATTCTCCGCCGAACTGCCAAGTTCCGATTCCTATAACGGAAACCTTGAGACCTGTTTTGCCGAGTCTGCGATATTTCATCGTTCATCCCTCCTGACTACCATGTTACCTCTCTTGCCAGCAACTCTCAAGTTATGGCTGTAAAGCAAGACCCCGGTCCGTATTAGCGGGCGAATGACCGGGGTGGGGCAGCAGGACTGATCAGCCTGATCACCTGTTTCAAGCCATATAAGCTCTACCGAATCGCTTGTTAAGCGGACGGCGGCTGTTTATTTAACTTCCAATTCTCTGGGGACGGTTTGATGGACGTCCGGAGCATAGATATGAATGATAACCTCATATCGGCCTGCTTCTTCAAATGTGTACTCAGTGGAAAACATTTCTCCGCTCTTATCCGGTTTGGTTTTGCTAAACTTCCCCCGAACCGATCCCGCTTTGCGAATTTCCAGATCGACTGTGGTGTCATCCGGCTCGGGCAGATTCTTCAATTCAATGCTTAAGGTCGTTTCCTGGCCGGCGGCCGCAGGCTCGGGGTCGCTCGTCAGGGCAATTTGCTCCTCGGGGACTGCAATCCCGTCCGGAAGGCCGGTTTGAACGGTGCCGCAAGCGGTCAGAAACACCAGCAGCAAGCATGCGAGAACGAAGGAGCGGGTACGCTGTGCCATACTTTTCCCTCCTATTTCATAGTTGATGGCGATAAAATGAAGCTTTCCGGCAAACCTGCGCAGAAGCAAATGAGAGCAAGTTCAAGGTTGCACAAGCGAAGCATTCGCTTAATCCGTTCAAATCGGTTCATCGCTTCGCTTGGAACAGCTCGGTAAAAGCGGCCGATAATCCGGCCTTTCCGTACTTGTCTCTGTATTCATGCGTGTATCCGGAATACATCACCTGTCCTTCATTCAGGAACAGCACCCGGTCCGCCACTTGTTCGGCTATGTCCAGTTGGTGAGTGGAGAAAACAACGGTTCGTCCGGCTTCTTTTAACTCTATAATAAACTTTACGAAGGCTTCCATCCAGAACGGGTCCAATCCGTTAGTAGGCTCATCGAGAAGCAGCAGGGCGGGATCGGCCAGCAGAGCCTGGGCGAAGAGCAGCCTCTGTCTCATTCCTTTGGAATAGGAGGCGGCCGATTTGTTCCGGACCTCCCCGAGTCCGACACGCTCCAGCGTTTGCAGCGCTTTAGCCTTGGGGACGCCCCGTAGTGCCGCATAGAACAGAATCGTCTCCTTGGCGGACAAAGCCTGGCCGAACAGGAAATCATCCGGCATATACCCGATATGATCGGCGTAGGCTTTGCGATTTTTCCTCCGCTCGCACCCTTTCACCTTGATGGTTCCCGCGGTCGGTTGAATAATTCCGGCGATCATTCGCAGAATCGTGCTTTTACCTGCCCCATTACCGCCGCATAGCGCCAGTACCTCACCGGGAGGGACCGTCAAGCTGATTGGCTGAACGATGGGGCGTTTGCCGATGGTTTTCGTTACATAATGAAGCTCAAGCACCGAGTTATCCACGATATCGCCTTCTTTCCCATCCGATGATAGCGGCTGCAAGGCATAATCCTATCCAGGCCAGGCATATTCCGATAAAAATCGGGGTTCCCGCCGGCTTCTGAATCCATTCCACCCATTGATAATACTCCGCTCCGAAGACGGTCCCGCCGCCCATCTTGACGATCATATAAACACGGACCAGCTCTGCAGGGTTGAGGAATGTTAACCCGACCAGGGCCGGTTTGATCCATAGATAAGGCAAGAACCCCAATACGGAGACGAGCAGGGTAGGCCAGCCCAGTATGAGGAAGAACCAGATGGCCACGCCGTAGGTCAACGCCTGCCACCGGTTTCTGGACAGGGTGCCGACTCCTATCGCGATGGCCAGAAACAGCAGGATCAGTCCGGCAGAGAAGGCGAGAAACAGCAGGAAAGCATCCGCTGCGAATGATCTGCCCATCAATGCCCCGGCCAGTCCGGAGAAGCCATACCCGAAGCCGATGATGATAAAAAGTACTACCGCCAGACCGCCATATTTGCCAAGCAAATAAGAGGACGTGCCGATGGAGTAGGTGGACAGCAGCTGCCACCCTCCCTCTTCTTTTTCCGCCGTAACGGAAAAGGAGCCCAATAGCAAAGTCATTAGCGGCAGAAGATAAAGAATCAGATTAAGCATCGTTCCCGTGGAGCTGGTGTAGCCGCTCATTTGGGCTTGCGATTGAATCAACAGCAGAGCGAGGCTGAAGAGAGAAAACAGCGCCATGAAGGAATAGGCCCACGGGTTGCGAAAGCCAAGCTTGACCTCGCGCAGGGCTACCGTCAGCCAATGCATGATATCACATCCTCTGTCAGGGAGGCTTATTTGCATAATAGCCAAGATTTGATCATTAACGGGTTAGCTCAGGAAAGCCAAATTATATAAATTATCGAGAGGACTGAAGGCCTGTTTATTTAGCGTCAGTCTCTTTGTGTTGTTCTTGGCTGTTGTTGTTTTCGTCACCATGGCCGGAATTGTCGGTCCCTTCTTTATGCGAATCGTGGGAGCCTTCTTCATGACCGCTGCCATGAGATTCCTTGGAATGTCCCTCCTGTCCCTCCGAATGCCCATGATCGTGCCCATGCTCCATATTGGATTCCCACGAATGACTATCCAGGTCGGCGGCAGACATCAGCACCCCTTTGCCTTGCTCCTCGATGAACTTCTCGGCGTCAGCTTTATCTTTAAAGGAATATACTCCGAAAGCCATCGGGGTTTTGAATGTGCTGTCATAGGCATAATAAGCATCCTCCAGCTTCAGCCATTCCTTGCTGTGATAATCCCGGACAAAGCGTTGTCCAACCTGGTCCAGGCCGTTCTTCTTCGTCCAAACGAACAGGTCGCCGATATCGTCAAATTTCAGGGAACGTCCGTCCTTGAGAACAATTTGGGTCGCGTTATGATCGTCGGCGATCATCATATTACATACTTCGCAGCGGTCTACTCCTTCATTGATCGCTGCCGGGGTATACTCTTCTTTCTTCCCGCAGGCGGATGCCATAATCATAACCATTACAGATAATAAAATGAATACCGATTTTTTCATTGCCTTCTAACCCCCCATAGATAAATAAATAATGTACTGCAGACAAACAGAAACGCGCAAATAGCCAATGTATATCCGTTCAGAGCACCTTGGCCGGCGCTTTCCATGACAGGCTTCATCAAGGGCGCCTCATCCGCCAGAGATTGCTCGGGATCGGCCGGAAACATTCCCTCCAGAAAAACCATCCCCGGCGATCCGAAGAAGAGCTGGTAAGCCGAGGCCGATTGCGTGAGAGTGACGAAGAACGGATTGGTTCGGTAGGTCAGATCGCTATACCCGTCTCCTTGTAAATCTATCCCCTTAAAATCATCCCAGTAGTTGCCGTTTACGCTATTGTCGGCGCTGTCGGCCGCCTGGGCCTGATTGACATTGGAGATTAGATGGTTCCCCGACAGCTCGTTGCCCTCCGAGGACAGCATTTCGATACCGATAAAGTTGCGGGCAATCCAATTATCCGTAAGCTGACTGTCCTTGGCCTGCTCGATATAAAATCCGATCCGGTTGCCTTCCACCCGATTGCTTCTGACTACCGTCGTATTGACATCGAACAGAAGAAGACCTTGGGAATTAACGTTCTCACTTTGTTCGGAGAAGGTATTCCCGGTGACCTCCGTCTGGTCCGAGCTCATAATCATGGCCCCGGTTACGTTGTACTGTCCTTCGTTGTCGACCAAATAGGAATCCTTCGTAAACATGAAGTGGTACCCGTAACGGGACCGATCGACCCGATTGTTCTCCACCCGGTTCGACTGGCTGTTCTCGACATAAATTCCGTCATGCATATGGCTGACCAGGTTGCCAATGATCAGGTTATCATTGGATCCCCACAGGTCGATTCCATTGCCCCGCCTCGACAAGCGGACGGGATTCGTCTCTTGAGGCCGCTGCACTGTCAATCCTTCCAGCACATTGCTGTGCGCTTCCCGCAGTTGGATTCCGCTGGCCCGGGTAATAATCTGCAGCTTCTCCAGACGGTTCCGGCTGCCTTCTACAAGGATCGCGGCCTTCTCCCGGTCATCCATTTCATCGTAAATTTGCAGACCGGTAATCGATGAATCGTCCGCTTGAAGCGTTATGACGGGATGTACGCCGTCGCCGGTAATCTTGACGGTTCCCTCTGTCTTGATATGGATGGGACGGCTGATCGTGGCGGGTCCTATGTAGCTGCCTGCTTCCAGAATTAAAGTTCCGCCGGCTTCCACCTGATCTATGAGCGGCTGCAGCGGAGTTCCTTCCTCTGCGGCATCCACCTGCCCGAACGGGGAAAAGAAGACCAATCCGGCGAGCATCCACAGAATCATTAACCAGAACGCCGGGCGCTGCCTCTTGATGCCTTGCCATCCTTTCATCGATTCACCTCCTGACGGAAGTCGTAGCTTTCCTGGTTCCTTCCGCCAAGTCTGCTTGAGAGGCACCTGCAACAAGCGGGGGAAGGACCGGTTTCAACTGCCGGCACTGAGCTGATCAGTGGAAGCTTGTATCCCTTCCGGCATTCACTATACTTTTTGAGTCTATTACAAATTTCAGCAGTCACATATGACTCAATAGAGCTATTGTTGTTAACAAAATGTGTCGCTTTATTTCTATGGGGAGCAGGCGGGAATGTCGGAAGAAAAAGAGGGGGAGGGGTTTTCATTCTTGAAATGGTATAGAATTAGAAAATGAACGCCCGGGGAAGAAAACGACAGAAGGGAAAGAAAGAGATGGAATACCAATATGTCACGTCCAAAAGCAATTACGAAGATTTAGCCAGCGGCAAAGTCATCGAGAGCCGCAAGGGAATGACTTCTTTTCCGGTCAGGCTGGCCAGCGAGCTGTTTCAGAGAGGGGTGTTCCGGCTGCAAAATAAAGGGGTGGACGGACCCTATACGGTTTATGATCCTTGCTGCGGAGGAGGCTATTTACTGACGGTGATTGGGCTGCTTCATGGGGACAGGATAGCGGGGCTGTACGGCTCGGACATCCGGGAAGAGGCGGTCGCCCTTACCCAAAGAAATCTGTCGCTGCTTTCAGAGGAGGGGCTGGAGCGGAGGATGGAAGAAATTCGCAGGAACTGGACGGAATACGGGAAGGATTCTCATCAAGAGGCTCTACACGCTGCCGAACGAATTAAGGAATATGTTATCGGAAGAACAGAGGGGATTCGTACCGGCTGTATTCAAGCCGACATTATGGCGGAAGCGGACAAGGCTAGCGCCGGCTTGCCTTCTCCGGATCTAATCATCGCGGATGTTCCCTATGGGCAAGAAACTCAATGGGGCGGTACTAAAGATGCGGAAGATCCCCTGTACCGGATGCTGGACCAGCTGCAGAGAGTAGCGGCCCATTCCTCCGTGCTGATCGTCATTGCGGACAAGGGACAGAAAATCAGGCACGAAGGCTACCGGAGGCTTGAAGCTCTCAGAATCGGCAAGCGTCAGGCAGCCATATTGGAGCGGTTATAACTGTGTATTTCCGCGTTTCACTGCAACTATGGATTCAGGCCGTTTAAGA
Source organism: Paenibacillus residui (assembly GCF_042677205.1). Taxonomy (NCBI): domain Bacteria; kingdom Bacillati; phylum Bacillota; class Bacilli; order Caryophanales; family Paenibacillaceae; genus Paenibacillus; species Paenibacillus residui. Next base: position 12,125 of record NZ_JBHTIU010000051.1, on the reverse strand, counting down.
AGGCAGGGGAACCCGGCGGTATGGGCTGATGGAGCGCCGGTTATTCCGGAGTGCGGCAAATCGGGTAGGAGGTCATTCTTTTCTCGCAAAGGAAACGTTCGATGCCGGGATAGAGCTCACCCAGACTGGTTACCGTAAAGCCGCATGATTTATAAAACGGCACGGAATCCTGATCGGTTTGGGCCTGTACCGAAAGAACGGCATGCCGGGCGATGACCTTGTCAATCATCTGCCGTCCTATTCCTTTCCCGCGGTGTTCTTTCTTGACCGCGATATGAAGGATGACCGCGCACTGGGTTTCCGAACGGACGCTAATACCGATGATCGCCCGGGCATCTTCTTCCTCGTCATCATGCCAGGCGTAAAAAAAACGGCAGGAATCGGAAAGGTATAGATCGACGATCTTGTTGAGCTTTTCTTCATCCGGAAGGTATAGACATTCCTCAAGAATCCGCCGGACATTGGGAGTAAAATCTTCTTTATGTTGAAGCTGCAGCAGCGATGGCATGCCATACCCTCCTCAAGCTTTTGGTTTCAGCGTATATCGGGCTTTAAGTAATATATGCTATTGTACAGCGAAAATAATCAAAAATAAGCATTGCATTTTAGGATAGGACATGATATATTATTTTTTGTCACTCCGAACGAAGTTATTCTTGAACCGGGAAGAAAAGCCCTGAAGGCCAACGTTTTTCGGGCCGAAGAGCAGCTAATATGCGGGTGTAGTTCAATGGTAGAACTCCAGCCTTCCAAGCTGGTAGCGTGGGTTCGATTCCCATCACCCGCTTAATTCATAGGGGTATACCTCTTAGCGTATCATGATGCCTTAACGTATGAACTTAGGCAATCATATGCGGTATAGGGTATACTCCTTTTCTTTATGTTTATTGTATGGAACGGTTTCCTTGATCATCTTGAACGGACATCCGGCCTGCCAGGATGTCATCAACCTGTAAGAAACTGTAAGTCAGTCATAGTACGGGCAATTTGGATTATCGTTCCCCGTTAGCTTTTTACTCGATAATATCCTCTACAAAATACGGATTTATTAGGCTTTATTAAGATTAAAAATGAATTGACGATATCGGAAGAGGAGAAGATCAAGTTTATCCAACTAATAAATAACATAAATGTTTTGATATTACCCGATAAATAGAATGAACTAATAGCAGGAACTACCGATAATACAATAAGAGGCAAGCTCATAAAGACCCAAAATCTCTTCTTGGATAGAATTGCATTTGTATTAAGCCAAAAAAATATTCCGCTGAACGTTAAGCTAATATCGCTTTCTTATGTATCACAAGAATGTGAAGGATTTCATGTAATATAAAAACAAAGACAACGGTCAGAATAATGGAGAATATTGACATATGAGCAAACCTTATTCCGAGCCAATTGGGTGCTAGAAAGATTATAACCATCAATAGATACACTAGCTTCATATAATGCTTTCGAAACCAATTATTTTTAATAAAAGGAGTCCATTTAGACAAATCCGTACTTGGCTGCGGCAAATTTCTAAACCACAATATCATCTCATTATCGCCCTCTCTATTCACTTGGAAATATACGATTTTAGGCCCTAGAGGCATTTCAACTTTAACAGGAATTCCTTGCGCATCAATCAAAATCACCTTAATGTCAGGGCAATATTTAAGAAGCATTTGGTGGCAGTTCCCGCATGGAGGCACAAGGCAATTAATGTGCTTTATCGCATGTGACTACAATCGTGTCAAAATCTCGTTCACCCGTCTTGATAGCCCCACCTACGGCAATATATTCCTCACAAGAGCTTATTGTTGGGCACACGGTTTACTTCAATTTCCGGGATCTAAGGCTGACAGATGAAGGTCTGACACTTCTTAATCTGTGCAAAGACTTCACACGACGGCTTTTTGAGGAATATAATTTGCCGGATCGACCCGAAACGGACCTGTGCTTACTGCCGGAAAAACGGGAGACGGATCTCCGTTTTCTGCTTGAATGGCTGGAGCGGCTCGATCTGTGTCCTCCGCTTGAGGAGCTTTTCTTCGGAGCTATAGTCCGGGTCGTTAATACCCGGAAGGCTTCCGCCGTCTTCCTTGCAAAAGAAAGAGGAGGTTCAATGGATTTCCAATGGATGAACATGAGCACCGGATCGGTAAGCAGCCAGTGATTATGCAGAGCGGTCACTTCAATTCCACGGGCGCGCAGAGCCGATATGAAGGGATTGACCTCCTCCTGCAAAATAACCGTTTCTCCCAAGTTCAACGCGTTGCCTCTGCTGTCCAAATCCTCGAATGAGAACAGAGCGGCAATGGCCAAGGCGGATCTCGTTCTTCTGCCTTGGATTAGAGGCTTTAAATTGCTGCGGATCCGGGTGACCGTACAAACCCCGTTAACAACTTCCGCAGTTCCCCCAAGTATTCTTGCAAAATCCTGACAGAGCGGGCTGGGCGAGTTCACAGTAATTCCCCCTTTTTTCGATTATAGTTTATATTATGCAGGGAGCCTCATTATGATAGAAAAATAGACTTTTTAATAGATTAATAGTTTAAGTAACTATGATTTGGGAATTGGTGGAACATCAATGTCGATTTTATCTGCAATATAGAGCCTTCATACAAAAAAGCCCCCTCCGAAAGGAGAGGGCTGCTTAAGCTACTTATGAAGGAACTTTGGAGCTGCACGCTGCTTGTTTATGCATTTAGTGCTTCCAATGATCAGGATGCCGGCTTGACGATGACTTGCTGCCCGATAGCCGATTCTCGCTGATCCTGCGATATATATCCGAGATCGTTCATCCGGCGAAGGACAAGCTGCTGCCGGGCTTTCGCCTTATCCCAATTCCTGACGGGAGAGTAGGATTCCGGAGCTTTCGGCAGGGAGGCCAATATGGCGGCTTCGCTTAAGTTGATTAAGGGCTTGTCGTTCGATCCGTAGCGTACCGTTTTGTTGAAATAATAGCTTGCGGCACCTTCAATTCCGTAAATTCCGTGTCCGAAATAAATATTATTCAAATACATTTCCAAAATTTCATCCTTGGAGAATCTCTGTTCAAGATATACGGATATGAGCATTTCCTTCCACTTTCGGTCGAAGGTTTTCTCATTCGTCAGAAACATGTTGCGGGCCAACTGCATCGTAATGGTGCTGCCGCCCTGTGCTTTGTGTCCCTGGACCAAATCGACCCATAGAGAACGGGCCAATGCAATCGGATCAATGCCGATATGATTCTCGAAACGATGATCCTCGATCGCTACGAATGCATTCCGCAGATAATCGGGCATTTCGTTAAGGTGAACGTAATCACGGGGAATCGGCGCATCCATTCCTTGAACGGGCATCGAATCCGGATGGCGATATGCGGCCAGCTTCCGTTCGTCTATCAGGGCATGGCCGATTAGAACCATGGAAATCCAGACCGTCATGAACAACAGGAAGGCAGCGGAACACAGGATCAGAATCTGGCGCAAAGACAGATGGAAGGACCTTCCGGATCGGCGGATTTGTGCTTGATTCGGTCTATGATTAGTTTTATAAATGGCAGTCTTATGCATACGAATTTCAGCCTCCTTGTCAAATAGGAAAGGCATTTAGGGCTCCATATTTACATATTAGCCGGATTCCTCCGGAACTCCTATCGATTTGCATGACAAGAACCTTAAAGATTTGTAAGGTTTCTCGCGATTCGTCAGTCAGGCGTTCCCCGTACTTTGCTCTGCTCTCATTATATAATGTAAATTCCCGCAAGTAAGCTGGACCTTTGTCCAGCTTAAAGTCCGTCCGGAGTCTGTATGACCCGGGCATAAACATTTGTACAATAGAAGCATAGAAGGCAAACAGGGCTCCAGATTGTTCAGGTATAGGACGGATATTAGAAAGGAGGGGAGCGGCTGTGAAGCAGAAGCTAACCAAAAGAATCCCGTTATCGTTGAGGATTGTCGCCTCCATTGTACTGGTAGGTCCGAAATCCGGCTTTATGAAATAATCCCTGTGACAGAATATAGGATTGCAAAGCGGAACAACTTAAACAAGTAGGAACACGGCTTGCACTCACGCAGACAATTGCATATAATATCTGTTATAAAAGATGGTGCGGGAACTTGCTTCCCGTGTCTAATTCAATTGAAATGCTATGAAGGAGAAGAGTAAGCAGTACTGACTTACAGGGAGAAGACGCCGCGGATTGAGAGCGTCTTTGAAGAAACAGGCTGCCGAAGTTCGCTCCGGAGCAGTTCTCTGAACCCGTCCTGCGGATACGTGGTGGAAGTAGGAGATACCGGTTACGAGCCGTTATTCGCGAAGTGAAAATAGCGATTGCCTTCAGATTGGCCCGGTTTGGGCGGTCTGCAGAAGGTTCGTTATTTTAATAAGGGTGGTACCACGGCGATTTCGTCCCTTGATGGGGGCGGATCGCCTTTTTTAAGTTCCGGGGCTCCCCGCAAAGTACTCGGAATACGCTTCGAAGGTCACACGTCACTTTGTGGGGTATTTACAGGGCTCCCCGCAAAGTACTGTATAAACATTTATCGAAGCAAGGTCAGGAAGAGCGACCGCGTTTAGAGGAAGGTTTAGACGCCGACTCCGTTGGAGTGCGGACGGAATAAGCTTCGAAGGTATACGTCACTTTGTGGGGTTATTTATTTGTTAAGAATCCGTTCCCGTATCCCCCTTCGATCTATCCGGCGAAACGAAATTGGCGGCTCATTTGCCAAAGTATTTTTACCGTAGGGGTAACTATGGCGGCAGAAAGGGGCCAACTTGATGGAGCAAAATCCGGCATGCGGTCAGACGGTAGGCAGCATTTTCATCCGTCGGCCGGATTTCGTAAGTAAGATGAGTGAGGAAACGAAGCCGCAGGTTTGGAGTTGAAAAAAGCAGTCGCGGTCGCTAGATCATTCGATTTCAAGCACTGCCGATGACGGCGATCCGCAACTAATTCCAAACTTGCCGCGCGCGAATCATCCCGCCTGGAGGCGGAAAATCAGTTATTGGAGGCGAGAAAATGAAAGAACGGTTGGAGGCACTCAAACAGGAGGCTCTGCTGCAATTGGAGCAAGCGGACGGAAGCCAGCAATTGAATGAGCTGCGTGTCAAATATTTGGGAAAGAAGGGTCCGTTGACCGAAATTTTGCGGGGAATGGGCTCGCTTAGCGCCGAGGAACGGCCGATCATCGGTCAGGTGGCCAATGAGGTCCGGACGGCCATCGAGGAAGTCATTGAGCGGAAGCAGGAGCAGTTCCGCAAGGAAGAGACCGACAAGAGACTGCGCCAGGAAACGATCGATATTACGCTGCCGGGCCGGAAGCAGCCGGCTGGGGCCGTGCATCCTCTCAGCAAGGTCATTGAAGAGATCGAGGATATATTCCTCGGTATGGGATATACCGTCGAAGAGGGACCCGAGGTCGAAACGGATTATTACAACTTCGAAGCGCTGAATTTTCCCAAGAATCACCCGGCGAGGGACATGCAGGATTCCTTCTATGTCACCGACGAGATCTTGATGAGAACCCATACCTCTCCGGTCCAGGTACGGACTATGGAAAGAATGAAGGGCGACGTCCCCGTCAAAATTATTTGTCCGGGGAAAGTATACCGTCACGATGACGACGATGCGACACATTCCCACGTCTTTACCCAGATAGAAGGTCTGGTGATTGACCGCCATATTCGCATGAGCGACTTGAAAGGCACTTTGCTGCAATTCGTTCAGGAGATGTTCGGCAAGGATACGAAGATCCGCCTGCGCCCCAGCTTCTTCCCGTTCACGGAGCCCAGCGCCGAGGTGGATGTGAGCTGCATGATGTGCCGCGGCGAAGGCTGCCGGACCTGCAAGCAAACCGGCTGGCTGGAAATTCTCGGCTCCGGCATGGTGCATCCGCGCGTGCTCGAGATGGCGGGGTACGATCCGCGCGAATACAGCGGGTTTGCTTTCGGAATGGGTGTGGAGCGAATAGCGATGCTGAAATACGGAATTGACGATATCCGTCATTTTTATACGAATGATTTGCGCTTCTTGCAGCAATTTGTACGAGTATAACCTATAGCAGAGGGGAAGGTAGAAACGATGAAGGTATCTTATCAGTGGCTTTCAGACTATGTCGATCTGACAGGATATTCCGCTGCGGACTTGGCGGAGAAGCTGACCCGAAGCGGGGTTGAGGTTGACATTATCGAATCGAGAAATAAAGGTGTCCACCAAGTGGTGGTCGGCTATGTGAAATCCAAGCAAAAGCATCCCGATGCGGATAAGCTGAATGTCTGTGTAGTGGACGCCGGACAGGGAGAAGATTTGCAGATTGTCTGCGGGGCGAAAAATGTGGATGCCGGGCAGAAGGTACCCGTTGCTTTGGTCGGAGCTTCGCTGCCGGACGGACTGAAGATCAAGCGGGCCAAGCTGCGCGGAGTGGAATCGCAGGGCATGATCTGCTCGGCGAAAGAGCTGGGCATGAATGATCGCCTGCTGCCGAAGGAAATTCAGGAAGGCATTCTTGTTCTGCCGGAGAATGCGCAGATTGGGGACAGCATCCTGGATGTGCTCGGACTTAATGATGAAGTGCTGGAGCTGGATTTAACCCCAAATCGCTCCGATTGTCTCAGCATGATCGGGGTTGCTTACGAGATCGCGGCTATTCTGGGGCGCGAGATCAAGCTTCCGGCGCCGGAGGACGGGCTCGTTACCGGCGGCGGGAAGGCTGCGGAGCGTCTGAACATCACGATCAGCGAACCGGAGCTGTGCAGCCACTATGCGGCTCGCTGTATAGACGGGGTGCAAATCGGGCCTTCGCCCTTGTGGCTGCAAAACCGGTTGATGGCTGCCGGTGTGCGGCCGATCAATAATATTGTCGATATTACGAACTATGTCATGCTGGAGTACGGCCAGCCGCTTCATGCGTTCGATGCCGACAAGCTGGAGGGCGGCCGCATTGATGTCCGGACCGCAGCCGAGGGCGAGCGGTTCGTCACATTGGACGACGCGGAACGCACCCTCGACGCCGGCATGCTGCTCATCACGGACGGGGCCAAGCCGATTGCAATAGCGGGTGTGATGGGCGGCGCGAACTCCGAAGTGTCGGAGTCGACGACCTGCATCGTGCTGGAATCGGCGAAATTCGCCGGCTCGTCCGTGCGCAGGACGTCGCGTCAGCTGGGGCTGCGCTCCGAAGCGAGCCTCCGGTTCGAGAAGGAAGTGAACCCGGAGGCGGTGCTTCCGGCGCTGGACCGTGCCGCGTCGCTGATCTGCCGCTATGCCGGCGGCCAGGCGGCCGAAGGCATCGCCGAAGCCGCAGCAGGCGGCCATGAGCCGGTCACGGTGACCGTAAGCACGGACCGCATCAACAGCTTCCTCGGTACGGAAATACCGACGGATACGATCCTGTCCCTGCTTGATCGGCTTCATTTCACCTATGAGCAAACGGCGGACGGACAGATTGCGGTGCGGATACCGAGCCGCCGCGGGGATATTTCGCGGGATGTCGATGTGATTGAAGAGATAGCGCGTCTGTACGGCTACGATCATATCCCGACCACCTTGATGACCGGAGTGACGACGCCGGGCTCCCTCAGCCGGGAGCAGAAGGTTCGCCGCGCTCTCCGCTCGCTTCTGTCGCAAAGCGGATTGCATGAGGTTATCACCTATACGTTCGTCAATCCGAAGCAAATCGAATCATTGCCGGGACAATACAAGGACGCACGGCCTATTGGCTTGTCGACGCCGATGAGCGAGGACAGAAGCACCCTTCGTACCAGCCTGCTTCCGAATCTGCTGGAGACGGCTCTCTACAACCGGAATCGCAGCATCGACGATGTGGCCGTATATGAAATCGGCCGGGTGTTCGTGACCGATGAGAAGGAGCTGACCAGGCAGCCGGAGGAGAGGCTGATGCTCTCCATTCTGTGGACGGGCTCCAATCGCCCCGCACATTGGTCCTCCAAGCCGGTACCGGTCGATTTCTTCGATGTGAAGGGCCTGCTGGAGAAGGTGACGGATTATTTCGGATTGACCGTGGAATACAAGGCGGCTCATCCGGAGGGCTACCACCCGGGCAGAACGGCCGAGATTTGGGTATCCACCGCCGAGGGACCGGTGCGTCTCGGAACGGTCGGCCAGCTGCATCCCGATTTACAGCAGGAGAAGGATTTGGATGAGACATATATGGCGGAGATCGAGCTGGATACTCTGGCCCGTTATGCCGATTTCTCCATCCAATACAAGACGCTCCCGCGTTACCCGGCCATGACTCGGGATCTCGCGCTTGTGGTCGACGCGGAGGTGGCTGTAAGCGAGATGGAGAAGAAAGTGAAGGAAGCCGCCGGCTCATTGCTTGAATCGATCCAGGTGTTCGACATTTATACCGGGGACAAGGTGCCTGCCGGCAAGAAAAGCGTTGCTCTGTCACTTGTCTACCGGCATCCGGACCGGACGCTGACCGACGAAGAGGTTACGGAACGAAACGATCAGACCATTGCGGCGCTGGAGCAAACTTTTGGCGCGGAGCTTCGAAAATAGCAGGAAAATGACCGGCTTTATCGAATACTATTTTAGTGACGATAAAGCTGGTCTTCTTTTTGACATCATAGACATCTGAGATCAAGGTAGGGAGGAGGAGCGCTAATGGACGAGGAACAACAAAAGAGAAGCGTTATGGTTGACATATATGGTACCAACTATAAATTAATGGGCAGCACCAGTCCGCATTATATTAAGGCAGTGGCCGCTCATGTGAATGAGCAGATGCACAGCATATCCCGGCTGAATTCCCGGCTGGATTCCATGAAAATAGCCGTGCTCGCCGCAGTGAATATGGCGGATGAATATTTCAAAATGAAATCCGATGCCGAGCATCTGAGCGGAATAGAAGCCAAATATGAGGAGCAGCTCGAGGAAGTGCGGAAGCTGACCGAATTGGCCGACAAGCTCAAGGTTGAGGTCGGACAATGGCGGGAACGGGAGGCGGAATGGAAAGGAACCCGGAACCGGCTGGAGGCTGCCGTCGCCAAGCTGGAGAGTGAGCTCAGGGAGGCGGAGGAGAGCGGCCAGATTCAGCGTGCGCGTCTGGAAGAGCTGGAGACGGAGCAGAATCGGCTCTATTCTGTGCTGAATGCGACAGAGGAGGCGGCAGAGGGCTACAGGGAACGGATCAGCTCGCTGGAGGCAGACTGCCGGCAGCTGCAAACGGCATTGGACGAGGCCGCAGGGGCGGAAGCAGACATGAAGGAGAAGCTTGCTGCCGTCCAGGAGCATTCCGCCCGGCTGGAGACGGCTTTGGCTGAATCGCAGGAAGCCGGAAGGCGGCAGGCGGCCCGTGTCGAAGAGCTGACACAGGAAGTGGACAAGCTCCAACGCGGTCATGAAGAGCATGGCAAGCTTGAAGCTGCATGGGCCGAGGAGCGCAAAGAATGGGAGGGCCGGGTCGAGAAGCTGAAAGGCGATCTGCAGCTTGCCGAGGAGAATGCTCAGAGCCAGACGGACTGGATCGCTCTTCTCGAATCCGAAAGGATGCAGCTTGAGACCTCCTTCCAGCAGGCGAAGCAGGCTGAGCATAGCTTGAAGGAGCAGGCTGCGGCGAAGGATGAGGAAATCCTCCGTCTGGAAGGCGAGCTCCGGCAAGCGAAAGAATCCGCGCTCAGCCAGCAGGAAGAGGCGGCCGTGATGAAAGCTACCATCGAAGAGCTGCAGGCCTCCGTCCGCCAGTCGAAGGAAGCCGAGCAGGGCCAGGCCGGCTTAATAGAAGAGCTCCGTGCAGAATTAGAGAATCTGCGTCAAGAGGAAGCCGCTTGGAAAACTCAGCAGACCGGCTGGCAGGAAGAGAAAGAACGCCTGGAGAAGGAAAAGCTTCAGTTGGAGACGGAGCTGAAGGAAGCGAGCGAGTTAAAGAAACTGCAGCATAGCCGAATTACTTCTTTAACCTCGGAGAAAGACAAGCTGCAGGCTTCTCTCAACACTGCAGCAATTAACGAAAAGACCCGGCAGGAGCAAATTGCTGCTTTGCAATCGAAGATAGAGAGCCTTAGTAAGGAAATGGGCGAGTTACAAAATACGGCTCAAGCCGCTAAGGCTGCCGAACAGAAGACCCTCGAGCGTGCAGCTTCATTGGAGGAAAACATTCGCGCTCTCGAAACGGAGCTTCTCGAGGCGATGACGTCCGGTCAAGAAGAGAAGGAGCGTGCGGCATCGCTGGAGGAGAAGCTTCGCACACTGGAGTCGGAGCTTGCCGAGTTGAAGAGAACCAGCAAGGAGGAGAAGGATCAAGCCGCCTCCTTGAAGGAGCGAGTTCACGTATTGGAGTCCGAACTGCTCGAGGCGAAGAAATCGGGCCGGGAAGAGCAGGAGCGTGCAGCTTCATTGGAGGAAAACATTCGCGTTCTCGAAACGGAGCTTCTCGAGGCGATGACGTCCGGTCAAGAAGAGAAGGAACGTGCGGCATCGCTGGAGGAGAAGCTTCGCACACTGGAGTCGGAGCTTGCCGAGTTGAGGAGAACCAGCAAGGAGGAGAAGGATCAAGCCGCCTCCTTGAAGGATCAAGTTCGCGTATTGGAGTCCGAGCTGCTCGAGGCGAAGAAATCGGGCCGGGAAGAGCAGGAACGGACCGCTTCGTTGGAAGAAAGCATCCATGCCCTGGAAGCAGAGCTTCTGGAGGTGAAGGCAACGAGCAAAGAGGAGAGGGAACGTTCTGTCTCCCTGGAAGAAACTATCCGGCTGCTGCATAACGATCTGGAAGCATCCCATAGAGAGCGGCAGCTGCGGGATCAGCAACTGGAGGAGCTCAATCGCGAACTGGAACGTCTGCGGCGTGAGGATCGGGAATGGAAAGCCCGCCAATCCGAATGGACGGAGGAGAAGGTCGCGATCGAGGATCGTCTGAGAAAGCAGCAGTCCGAGCTGGACAAGCTCCGCAGAATCGAGATGCAGGGCCGCAGTGAGGTTGCCGCCGCTCAGGAAGAGCTCGCCTCGATGAAGGAATTTTTCGAGGAATGGGAGCTGGAGCAGCAAGAACGTGAGGAAGAGAGGAAGCGGCTCCGTCAGGAGGTTGAGAGCCTCCGTAAGGAAATTAGCGCAGCAGCCGAGAAGGAAACGGGACAAGCCCTTCTGGCGGAAGAGCTCAGTCAGGAAAATAAACGTCAATTGCAGATCATTGAGCAATTAAACGAGCAATTGGCGAACGAGAGGGCTTTGCGCGAGAAAGAGCAGAATAAGGAACTGGAAGAAAAGTACCGGCTGCTCGAGATTGAATACGAGAAATTGAAGAAAGAATATAATGAATGGATCGAGCTGGTGATTGATGAAACCGGCCCGAAAGCCTAGCGTGCGGACCGATGATGAATATTATCGATTTGATAGCTGCCGTCACGGTGATCGCCTCCTTCGCGGCCGGTTTCCGCAAAGGGTTGATCAGCCAGTTGGTTTCGGTCCTTGGCTTGGTGGCCGCCTTGCTGGCGGCCTTTTTCCTTTATGACAAGGTGGCCGCTTATCTGGCAGAGTGGATCCCCCTCAAGACGTTTACCTCTAATTCCAACTATGAATTTTTGATAAGCCATTATCGGCTTGAAACTTATATTTACAACGCGATAGCTTTTGCCGCTGTATTTCTGATCGTCAAAATCGCCTGGTCGTTCCTGGGGAGGGTGCTTCATGTAGTGGCGAAGGTACCGGGACTCAACGGGTTGAACCGATGGTTGGGGGCGATCTTAGGTATGCTGGAGGCCACCCTAATTCTGACTTTGATGGTGTATGTTCTTATGGCCATCCCTTCGGATTCTCTACAGCGGGTGTTGGGGGAGTCGAGGGCCGTTCCTTACCTTATTCTTTGGCCTCCTATAGTTTTGGAGAAGCTCCCGGAGTTCTTTTCATTTACGCCTGAAAATGCTTAGTATACGCCTCTCGAATAGTCTTTCTAGAGGCACAAATGAGCGATAGCTTGATGCGGACGAGTGCTCACTTGAGGATTGATTCCTTGCCCGCTTTCCCGGATCGCGATAGAGCTGGCCAGCCGCCTTAGTTCTCGCCTTTTTGTAGAAAAAAATCGTACAGATGGACACACAGGTTTACCTTTATATTGCAGCTAGCGCTGAGCAAATCATAACCACCCGTCCAACGGGTGGTTTGCTCTTGGGGTATAACCCCCTGTTGCCAAACTGCG
>NZ_JBHTIU010000050.1:0-76168 GCF_042677205.1 Paenibacillus residui | reverse complement strand
CTGCCCTGGCCCGCTCCGCTGCTGCCCGGCAACGCCCCTTGGCCGTTGCCGGAAGCCAGCGACGAGGCCAGGCCGTTCGCGCCCCACGTCGTCGGCAGCGCGATGCCTTGCGCGGCTAGCTGCTGCGCCAGGGCCAGGCCCGGCTGCGCGAGCTGCGACGCGGATTGCTGCAGCTGAGCAAGAAGCTGCTGGGCCTGCAGCTGCTGCTGCATAAGCTTCGCCAGCGCTTCCTGCAGCTGAGCCAGCTGCTCCTCGTCCAGCCCGGCTCCGGCACCTTCGCCGTTCGGGCCGCTCTGCAGCTGCGAGGCTAGCTGCCTCAGCGCTTCCTGTGCCTGCTCCGCCTCGGCGGAATGAGCCGGGGCCGATTCGGCCAGTGCCTCCAGCTGTTCAGCCAGCTGCTTGCGCTCCGCCTCGCTCATTTGCTTGACCTGCTCATGCAGCTGCCGCACCGCCTCTTCCAGCTCTTGCGAATCCTGATTGCGGAGCGCTTCTCCAAGCTGCCGAAGCGCTTCCTGCTTCTCCATTCTTTCCGCCCAGTCAGCGGCCTCCTCCAGCTTCTTCTGCTCCGTCTGGGCCAGCTTTTGCGTTTCCTTCAGCGCCTGCTCCAGCTTCTCCAGAGCCTCTATACCGTTAGCGGTCTCTTTAAGACCTGTCTCCAGACGCTCCAGCGTTTGCTCCATCCCTCTTGTGATTTCACTGGATGGATCCGCCTTCTTCCATTCCTCCAACTGCTGCCGGGCCTCTTCCAGCCTGGCCTCGGTCCAGGCCTTCTCCTTGCTCCGGGCCTCGACGACTTCATCCATCGGGTTGGGCAGAAGAAGCAGGGCGGCCAGGACGACAAGAGCCGTCCCATTGGCGATCAGCCACCTTATCTCCCAGCGATAGGGAAGCTTGGAGCGAAGCTGCTTGATATATTCCTCCCCATACCGCAAGGCATCCTCGCGCTGCATGGCGGCAATCGGCGAGTCTTGCTGCTCGAAGGCCAGAGCCGTCGTCATCCGTTCCTCCAAGCCGCCCTGGTCCATAACCTGCGCCGCTTCCTTCAGCTCCGTTCTTCTCCACAATGCATAGGTAACCGAGCCTGTTACCGCCATCCCGATCCAGAACAAACTCCCCCAGCGGTACCCGGCCACTGGAGCCAGCCAACCCGCGACTCCCCACAAACAGGCGGCACACAGACCGATCAGCAGGCCGATCAGCGCCATCCGCACAATATTCTGTTTCCACAACCGGTTGCGAACGGGCCGGATCACATCGTTCAGATCAGGGGTTTTCATGGCGTTTACGCTCCTTTGGCTTATTACTTCTTCTTCAGAATGGGACGCAAGTAGCGGATACTTAGCCATATCGCCAAGACGGTAACGACCGTATAGAACAGGACGAATATTTGCCAAATCTGAAGATCGATGTGGCGCCCGAATACATCCTGGGTAAAATCCCGGTTAAGAATGCTGACCAGCGCTCCCATCGGATTAAGTCCGAGAACGTAGCCGGCGAGGGTACCGCTTGACATAATCGAGTGCAGAAATATAGCGAACAATCCGGTAAAACCCGAAATAAACACGGTAAATCCGTAAGTCATAATAACGGCTACCATCGTTTTCTTGAACAGCGTCGAGAAGAGCACGCCGATCGAGCCGAGCATAATCATCATAAATAGATAGAACATAAATACCGAGATGAGCTGCACGGGAGAAATTCCTCCGTACAAGAACACGATGCTGTAAATCGGAAGCGTCGCAACGATAATGACCACCATAAAGCTTAGCGATGAGAAAAGCTTGCTGAGAATGATCGTGGTCGAGCTTTGCTGGGTCGTAAGCAGTATATTAAGCGTCTGTTTCTCCCGTTCGCCGCTGATGACTCCCGCCGTCAGTCCGGGAACCATGAAACAGATCAGTACCAATTGGGCTCCGCTAATAAAATAAAACAGCTCCTGGCTCCGCCGCGGGTTAAAAGCCGAATAACCGTAATTATTCATGGTCATATACATAAACCCAAGCGCCAACAGCGACATCGCCGCCAAATAAAACAGGACGGCCAGCGGCGATCTTATGGTGCGCATGCGGAGCCTGAACTCTTTCTCCAGCACCGGATTGATCCATCTGCGGCTCCAGTTCATGGCTGCACCCCCTTCGTAATTTCCAGGAAGACATCTTCCAGATTCGTCTGGGCTTCATTGAAGGCAACCACCCGGAAGCCCAGTGCGATCAATTTGGCCAGCAGCTCGGACTGCTCGGCATCCTTCCCGCTGAAATGAAGATGGATGCCTTTCTCGTCGTGAAGCACCATCGAGACGAAGGCCTCGTCTTTAAGCAGATGGACCGCTTCCTCCTCCCTATCCAGCAGTCTCAGATGAAGCACCCGTTTGGCCCGCATCCGGTTCTGGATATCGGCAACCCGGCCTTTGGCAATCAGCCTGCCGTGCTCAATCACTCCGATTTCATCCACCATTTCTGCCAGCTCGGGAAGGATATGAGAGGAAATAATGATCGTTTTTCCCATCTGCTTCAATTCCTTCAGAATTTCCCTCATTTCGATCCGGGCGCGGGGATCCATTCCGGAGGCGGGTTCGTCGAGAATAAGCAGCTCCGGCTCATGTACAAGACAGCGCGCCAGACACAGGCGCTGCTTCATTCCTCTGGATAAGGAATCTACGTAGAAATCGGCTTTATCCGTCAAATTGACCAGCTCCAGCAGCTGGGGAATCATCTTCTGGCGGTCCACTCTCGGAATTCCGTAGCTCGCGCCGTAGAAATCCAGATATTCCGTAGTCTTGAAATGATCATATACCCCGAAGAAATCGGGCATATATCCGATCAGCTTGCGAACTTCCTTCGGATTTCTCGTCACCTCATAGCCCCCGACTCTGGCGGTGCCTGAGGTCGGACTGAGCAAAGTGGCGAGTATGGACATCGTTGTCGATTTTCCGGCGCCATTGGGGCCGACAAAGCCGAAAACCGTTCCTTGAGCAATATCCATGTTCAGCGAGTCCACCGCGGTGAAGCTTCCGTATTGTTTAGTCAGATCACGAATTTCTATCATGGATTCACCGCTCCTTCCACAGCAATGTCCGGGAATTTCAAATCCATTTCCTGATGGAGGACGGCCTTCAATTTAAGCATGTTCGGCTTGACATAATAGTCCGCCAGCCCTGCGGAAATGGTTGTATTCTTATCTATCGGCTCCCATACCTGCTTCGCTTCATTCCATATTTCGTAGACTACACCCGGGTTCTCCATATAAGGCTGGAATGCGGTCAGAGCTTCATAAGTGACGTTCGCCATATCCGGCAGAACGTAATTGAGAATCACTTCTCCCTGGCCTAAATAATAGCGTCCGTTCGGATCTTTGCCGTTCACGCTTACGGCCCCGAAGTCAGGTGTCGGCAGTACGGTGCCCGGAGGCAAATGCACTTTGGAGCCGTTCACGTAGCTCAGAGGAATAGGCTGAACCCATAACGTAACTTCATTCGCGTTGATCCGCTTGCCCCCTACCTGATAGTCCGCCTCTTCCCGGGACTCGGTGAAGCCGAACAAGTAGGGTTTGCCGTCCGAGAGGATCGCCATATTTTTTTGAACATAATCCAATAATAACGAGCGCTTATGCTTGTTCTCGTCTACCCTTCCTCCATAGGGGAACATCATCTGGGCCACGTCATAAGGGGAGAGATACATATTGCCGGTGCTGCTTGCGAGTTGAAAGGAAACCGTTTCGTCTATGCCCAGCTCCCCGAGATTTTGCAATTGGCCGTTCATAAACAAACCGACATGAGTCAATCGCTGGCCCAGACGGTTGGTCAATTCCCCTGTTATTCCGGTCGAATTGGCCTGGGCGGTGTAATCCATTTTCCCTACAGCTTCAAGCTTATCGGTCTGCAGCAGGATTTTACGCACCGACCAATAGGAAACTCCCTGGAAGAGAACATTCGTGTTCTCCGGATTTTTTTCGACAATCATCTCGGAGCTGCCCCGTAAATCCCCATTCCCTAAACCATGAGGCGAAAAAGGGATGACATAAGTGGAGCCGGTCAATTGCATATTGAATTTGCCGCCCTTCGGGATGAAGACCGCTGCCGCTGTTTCTTCCAATCCTTTGCCTGTGCCGTCTAGTTCAACGGTTCTTAACGACTGGGCCATGACCGAGCCCCGCCCGGAGGCTCCCACCCCGTAAATCCCTACACTGAATACGACTGCTACCAATGGGATTGCGAACCAGAGCCATTCTCTTCTGTCCAGCTTGCGAAGGGTGAAGTACAGAATCGGTCCGATAATGATCGCATAAAAAATAATAGCCAGCACCAGAAGACCAATCGAAGGGGGGGCCAAAGAAGGAAAATACTCCAGCGCCTCGTTCATTTCCCAAGAGGTGTACCTGATGTTTCCTATAAACTGACCGCCAACAGACTGCTGCAGCAAATCGGACAAGACTCTCTCCCAAATGTCGGGATTACCATTCCAGGAAGCGAGCGGATTCAGCGACGTATCATACGCCACGTACCAGACCTCTCCTTTGCCCACAGGGGCGGAGGCAAAAAGCGGCAGCCCATTATGAGAATAATGAATAGTGGCATTCGCTCCCTCCTTGACGGCCGCTTTGGACAAGGTAAATGGCTCGGTCAGTGCCAATTCTCTGCCGGAAGCGGCGGCCAACGAGCTTAAATCCGTTACTTGCTCCGTCCCTTCGAATCGGACCGGAGACAGCTCTTCGAAGCGCTGCGCTGTTTTCGGATATCCCGCTCCTCCCGCCAGGAACAGCTTCCCGCCCCGTTGAACCCAGCTAGTGATGGCATCTATTTGCTCCGGTTGGAATTGGTCGGATGCGATATCATTCAGCACAAGCACATCCAAGCTGTCCAACATGAAGGATTCTTGAGGCAAATCACTAACCGGAATCGGGAACGTCCGCAGCTCGTATCCTCGTTGGCTGAGCAAATTCAAGAAATTCATCGTATCGGGGTCCCGGGCAATGATTCCAACCTGAATGGTCGCCGACGAAACGGGACTCGTTTCAAGATAGGCCGGGCCCGACGACCATTCTATAACCTTTCCGCTCTCTGCGGAGTCCTTATAAAACTTGACTTCGCTGTTCCTTTTGTGCCAATTCCCCCCGGGCAGTGACATTATAATTTCTTTCGTGCTTTGCGCGGGCAGGTCGACTTTCTGCACATAGGTGGTATCCTTGTCCCCATTCCCTCCGGCTAAATGAACGGCGAGCTCTCCGCTTACATCTTCGCCTGAATTGGTTATCGTAAATTTAACCGGGAACCAGTGATCTGGTTTGATCTTGCCATCCATTCCAATCTGGATTTGCACTTGAAGCGGTCCGGATTCCGCCGATGCCATTCCCGGCAGAATCATAAGACTGCCAACTATTGACGCTAGGACGATCCATAATACAATATCTCTAATCATTTTGATAGATTTGGTTATAGCCACAAACAAGCCCCTCTCGTTCATTTCTACTCTCGCTTTTTCGACGGCAGCTTTCATCCATTATAGACGATTTTCCGGGGAAAAGGTTTGCCGGTGAGGCCGATATTTTTTATTTATTTTGCGGTGAAGGCGCGGATTTCCTGCGTATGAAGCGCCTGATTCATTTTTTTAATTAACAGAATGGGGCACAAAAAAAGACAGGGACTATAATTATCCATGTCGGAAAAATCATATCAAATAGATTCGGCTCCGGAAGACTGCTTCCGAGGTTCGCCGGAAACGGCATCAATAAGGGGGGCTTGCAACGATGCCGGTTAAGGTATGGAAGCCTTACACGGAGCGCGGCCTGCCCAGTCTTTTCTTAACCAGTCCGACGATAATGACGAACAGCCCGGCCGCCACGGGTATCAGCCAATGAAGCGGCTCATGGTCCAAGTACCGCCCAAGCTTATGATCTTTCAAAATCATTTCGCCTGCGGTATATCCGAGAATCCCCGCTCCCAGGAATACCAGAACGGGATATTTATGGAGCATCTTCATGACCAATGTGCTTCCCCAAATAATAATGGGAATGCTGATTGCAATTCCGATCATGACGATGCCGATCTGTCCGTTCGCCTTGGCGGCTATCGCCAGCACATTATCCAGGCTCATAACGATGTCGGCCATAATAATCGTCGTGATGGCATTGCCCAAGGTGGAGGCTTCTTTCACATGAGAAGCTTCTCCGTCATCCGCCAGCAGCTTAACCGCTATCCACAGCAGCAGCAGGGCTCCGATCGCCTGAAGATAGGCTACCTGCAGAATGGCCAGCGCCACCAGCGTCAAGGCTACCCTCAAGGCTACCGCCCCGAAGGCCCCCCAGCGAACGGCCTTTTTCCTTTGGGCTTCCGGCAGATTTTTGCTGGCAAGAGCGATCACGACCGCATTATCGCCGCTCAGCACAATATTAATCAGCAGAATTTGCACAAATAGAGAGAAGGTTTCCAGCATGTGTTGACCCCCTATTAATTCGGGTTAACCATGGATTCGTCTGTATGACCGCCTGCGGCTGAGAAGAGTTTCCTTCGCTTTCTTGAGCTCATCTAACAAATAGAAGCGCTCTGAACCGGAGCGCTCCTAAAGGAAATATAGCTTTTCTATCGGGAAGAGAACTCTCTGCTCTCTACATTGTACAGTCCTGCTTTTAAAAATATTCGTCCAACTTGTCTTTATCCTGCCAGCTAACGCGCATGGTTTCGACGGATGAGACGGCTTTCTCCATTTCTTCCTCCAGCCACTCCTCCATTTTCCGCTCCGCTTGCTCCACTCGGGACAGCGAAGGATTGGTGGTTGGCGATTTGGGGAGAAAGATTGTACAGCAATCCTCATACGGAAGAATAGAGGTGGAATAGGTGCCGATCTGTTCCGCATGCCGTATAATTTCCAGCTTGTCCATTGTAATCAGGGGACGAAGCAGAGGGAGCTCCGTCGCCCGTCCGATAACATTCAGGCTGGCCAAGGTCTGACTGGCTACCTGGCCCAAATTCTCGCCGGTGACAATGGCTGAGGCGTGCCTGCGCTCCGCAAGCTTGCTGCAAATACGCAGCATAATTCTCCTCATCACGGTAATCAGGATGCTTTCGGGACACTGCTCCTTCAGCTTCGTCTGAATTTCAGTGAAGGAGACCAAATGAAGTGTAAACGGGTTGGCATACTGCGATAATATTCTGCTGAGCTCTATTACCTTCTGCTTAGCCCGCTCACTGGTGTAGGGATAGCTGTGAAAGTGGACCGCTTCAATTTCCAGCCCCCTTCTCATTCCAAGCCAGCCAGCTACCGGGCTGTCTATTCCTCCCGAAAGCATAAGAAGGGCTTTGCCGTTGCTTCCCAGCGGGTATCCCCGGTTTCCCTCGATCACGGTTGTAAAAACGTAAGCATGCCGGTCCCGGATCTCGACTCTGACGTCCATCTCCGGTGAGTGAACATCCACCTTAAGCCCTTCTACCGATTGCAGCACATATCCGCCAACTTCCCTTCCCACCTCCTGGGAATCATACGGGAACCGTTTATTCGCTCTGCGGACGGTAACTTTAAAAGTGGACGGACGCGGATCGGACGCTTCGATCAGCCGCACCGCCGACTCTTGTATCGCCTTGAGATCGAGCTCCGTTATCCAGGCGGGACTATAATTGGCGATTCCGAACACTTTGTCCAGTCCTTCCGCCACTTTAGAGAACGCTGTCCCGTTTAAGACCAGATACAGCCGTCCGTGTTCTTCCTGAATGGTCACGTCCGGATAAGGAATCATTGCGTTCCGTATTTGATCGTTGACGGAGCGGATAAACCGATGCCGGTTTCTGCCCTTCAGCATTAATTCACCGAAGCGCACAATCACTACATCCGGAGGCGTCTTCCAATCCGTCCCGGCCTCCTGCTGCCTGTTCTGTTCCATCTTGCCGCTCATCCTTTCATCCTTGCATTCGTTCCGTTAAAACGCTGAATCGTTCTTTCCAACAGATCAGCGAACCTCTCAAGATCTTCGCTCGTCTCGTTCGCAGAGAAGCTGACCCTGAGTCCGCTGGCCGCCCGTTCTTCATCCATACCCATAGCCAACAGAACCCGGCTTGGTTTAGTTTCTCCCGAGGAGCAGGCCGAACGGGTCGAAATATAGACTTCTTCTTCCTCCAGCGCATGCACTACCACTTCGGCTTTCATGCCCGGATAAGTAAAATGTACGATATGCGGAGCCATTCCGTCGCCGTTCTCCGAACCGGTTAGAAACAGCCCCGGAATTTTCCGTATTCTCTCTGCCAGCCCTTCACGCATCCGGTAAAGCCGGCGGCTATTATTCGCCTGCTTATCTACCGCCAGACGGACGGCCTTGGCCATTCCAACCAGCAGCGGGACGTTCTCCGTGCCCGAGCGCAATCCCCGTTCCTGGCCTCCTCCGTCCAATTGTGGCTCAAGGATTAACCCGTCACGGATATAGAGTAAGCCTGCGCCTTTGGGCCCTTCTATCTTGTGAGCGGAAATACTGATCAAATCCGCTCCTAACCGGGCTGGGCTAACCGGCAGCTTGCCGACGCTCTGGACGGCATCGACGTGATACACAATTTTAGGATAACCGGCCAGCAGCTTGCCTGCTTGCTCCACAGGCTGGATTCTACCCGTTTCATTATTGACATGCATGAGGCTGACCAGAATGGTTTCTTCCGTAATGGCCTCCTTCAGTTGCTCTATCCGGATGGCGCCGCTGGAATCCACAGGCAAATAGGTGACGCGGAAGCCTTCCCTCTCCAGCCGGCGGAACGATTCGTAAACGGACGAATGCTCAACCGCCGATGTGATCAGATGGTTTCCCCTGCTCCGATAGGCTCTGGCTGTACCTTTGACCGCCAAGTTATTGCTCTCCGTGCCCCCCGAGGTGAAACAGATTTCCTCCGGCCGGCATTCGATCGCCTCCGCGATGACTTCCTTCGCCCTGTTCAACAGCCGCTCCGCCTCCATACCGATCCGGTGAATAGAGGAGGGGTTGCCGTAATGTCTCTCCATTACTTTAACGATCGATTCCGTAACTTCCTTACTCATTGGTGTAGTGGCGCAATAATCCAAATAAAGCATGTTTCGCGCTCCTTTTGTCCTTGATTTAGAGGGGGCGGTGTAAATAATGGAAAAGGAAGAAAAGACCGTCTTGCGATCTTTTCTTCCGTTAATGATCAGACCTTATAAGTTTCCTTCAGATCCAGAACTTTCGTTATATAATTTCGCGTTTCGGCAGGCAGTCGGTCGAAATGAGCCCGCAAATCGCGTTCGGTTGCTATTCCCAATCGGTCTACCCTTCCGGGACCGGCATTATATGCCGCCAAAGCTACAGCTTCCTGCCCGTTATATTTAGCCAATAAGGCAGCCAAATAACGGGTGCCTCCGTTAATGTTCTGCTCCGGGTCCATGGAATCCGCAACCCCGAGAGCCTTCGCCGTACCGTCCATGAGCTGCATCAATCCTTTGGCCCCGGCATGCGATTGAGCGGTCGGATTAAACGAGGATTCCGCATGGATCACCGCTTTGATCAAAGCTGCATCCACACCGTATTTCAGCGCCGCTTCATGAATTAACGGATCGTAAGTGGTCGGTTTGCTTAAGGAAGGATGAGGAACGGCTTGTCCGACAAGCCCTGAGCCGCTGCTCTTGGGCGCGGGATCGGGTTCCGTGACCGTTTCCAGCCCGACAATCTCCTCGAGAAGCCCTGCGAAAGTGGATGCGGGTCTGCCTACAGCATAAGGACTAACGGATGAAAAAATATTCGTCTGTTCGTATAACTGCAGCTGCAGCATTTGCTGCACAGTGCGCGGATCGATCTTCATTGACATATAACCAGCCTTCTTTCCCTTCTCCGAGCATACTTCCTTTATTGTACACTTTTTCCCGGCGAGCATCCACTATTAAATGCAGGCATATTAAACGATTTATAACCAAAGCTTATGGGTCTCTAAATTTGGGCTGATAGGTAATGCACCTATAGGAGGGCTAATGACATATGTTACCAATAGGTTATCAGGGGATTAGTTTAGCGCTGTTTTGCGAATGGCCAAGGGAGTGAATTCATTGCTTTTAATTATTATTGCTTTTTCCATTGCTTTCTTCTTCGCTGCCAATATCGGAGCTAGCGGAACCGCCGCCGCCATGGGCTCCGTATACGGCAGCGGAGCTCTGAACAGCCGCAGGCTGGCCGTCATTCTGGCGGCTGTCTTTGCCGTTGCCGGAGCCATTCTTGGCGGCGGGGAGGTTGTCACCACGATCAGTAAGGGCATCATTTCCTCCTCATCGATAACGGTGCAGGTTACCGTAATCATCCTGCTCTCTGCCTGTACTACGCTTTTTATTGCTAACCGGATGGGCATCCCTCTGTCTACAAGTGAAGTGACCGTCGGCAGCATCGTCGGGGCCGGCCTGGCCGGCAGCGGGGTTTACTGGCAGAAGGTGCTTTTTATCGTCTCTACCTGGCTGGTCATACCTTTTCTTGCTTTTGCTATCGCTTTTGTGATCGGCCGTTTACTTTCCGGTAAGGAGGATATGTGGAGGCGGAGATGGCCTAGACTCATCCCCAGACTGCTTACTATTCTGCTCATTATCGCAGGCTGCTACGAAGCTTTCTCCGCGGGAATGAACAATGTGGCGAATGCCATTGGCCCGCTGATCGGGGCAGGGGTTATTGATACGACTTCGGGAATTTGGATCGGTTCCTTGTTCCTGGCCGCCGGGGCTATTACGATGGGCGGTAAGGTGTTGGAAACTAACGGCAAGAAAATTACGAAGATGACTCTTCTTCAAGGCAGCATTGTATCCTTTACGAGCGGCTCTCTCATCATCGGCGCATCCGTATTGGGGATACCGGCTCCGCTGACGCAAGCGACGACCATGGCGATTATCGGTGTCGGCACCGAGAAGGCCGGCTGGCATCTTTTCCGGAAACCGGTCATCAAAAAAATATTTGCCGTCTGGTTTTTCTCCCCCATTTCTTCGTTATTAATGACTCTTGCGCTCATGCAGTGGCTTCTTTACCAGTCACCCGCTTTAATCATTTGCGTATTGGCCTCCGTCCTCTTCGCGGCTTATTATAAATTTTTTCAAAAAGTTTGGTGATTGGTTATAGCTTGAAAAAGCAAAAAACTCAGGCATAGCTTGAAGCTTGCCTGAGTTTTCTGCCGCTTGCCCGTTGTCTACCCGATTATTAATAATAGGGACCCAAAAACAAAGCGACGAACAAACTTGCCAAACCAAGAACGATTGACCATGCCCCCATGGTACGGTTTCCCTGTAAAAATGTTATAAATCCCAGAACAGCTGCGGCAGGACCCAGAACGGTCGGCAGGAAGAATAAAGAGACGATGGCCGCGATCAAAGCAACCCAGCCCAGGACACGGGTCGTTTCCAGTTCATTACCGACTTGACCCGCATCGTCTTCCGTTTTAACCGGGGCCGCCGGAAAAGGGGCTACCTCGGAAGCAAATTCCGCATCATCATCCAAGCCTTGACGGCGGCGTTCCTCGTCCTTTCGGTTCCAATCCGGCTTGTTTGCTTTGTTGGACTTCTTTTTACTCACTTCATGCGTCACCTCTTTTCCGTTATTTCTTGGGCTTGAAGGTGTGACAGCACGTTTCGCGACTTTTGTGGGCTGCATCCTTATGATCGCTGTCGAAGGATTCCCCTGCAAATTCTTCATTGAATTTGGCATTCGCATGTTTGTCCACTTCAATCATGATGAGATCCGCAACGCAATTATTGCCTTCGGACCAGTAGCTGCAGTTAGCTACGCTGCATTTTACATCCGGCATCGTCTTCACCTCCCACCTTCATTCTTCCCTTTCGCGAATCCCGGCATTCTTTCCAAAACCTACTCATCGACATTGGACAACCCATGGTTTTCATTCAATTTAAGTAAAAATTTGATCGGTGAAAGTAAAAATAAGCAACGAAAAGAAAACGCTTTTATAGGATAATACGGTGTAGAATCTAATCTGAAATGGAGGATTATAATGATATCCAGGAACAAACTTATCTTTTATCCCGCACGAATTTGGTTAATGGCTGCACTCGTTCTCCTCTTGGCTTGCTCAGGCATTGGAAATCGGGCTTTGGCTGCCGATCTTCAAGTAAACAACTTTAGTTTCGAACAAGGTCTGGCAGGCTGGACCAAAATTATGGACAAGGATAATGGAAATGATAACAGCTTAAAAGGAAGCGATATACTGGTTACGTCGGAACAAGCCAGTCACGGCGAATTCAGTGTCCGCATTTACGATGCCAAAAAATCAAGAAGCTTCGGGTTGGAAAGCGAGAAAATTTCGATAGAAGCGGGGGCTGTCTATATTGTATTCGCGGATGTCCTGGTCGAAAGCGGAAAAGCGGATTTAATCATTCGTTATTATAACCAGCATGGTGAATTGCTGGAGGAAGCCAATACAACCGTCGAGCCAACCGATACCTGGAAGACCGTTCAAGTAAGCAGGACGGCTCCCGAAGAAGCCTCCTACGCCACGATTCTTCTTAACTCCGATAAGAAAAACGAAGGAACGGCTTACTGGGATCATGTGCGGTTTACAAAAGATTATACCAATCTCGGAGTGCAGGTCGGCACTTCGGCCCCTCTCGGATCTACTTTCGGAATAGGGGAAAATCAGAATAAAATTTACTCGGTTGTGACAGGCAACGCGAATGATCGGCCCATCATGCAAATCATTGACGCGGATAATGAAAGGGTCATAGACGCGATTACTTTGCCGAGTGCCGGCGTCAACCCGACCGGAGTCTGGGCCGCAACAACCTCAACGGATGGAATGATCTATCTAGGTGCGTATCAGAATGGCAGAATGTATAAATATGTACCGGGTGAGACGACGATAACCGATCTCGGAACGCCTCTGCCGAATGAGGCATTTGTTTGGGACCTTACTCCAGGCAAGGACGGTAAGGTATACGGAGGTACATTCGACCGCGCAGGATTCTTTGAATATGATCCGGTTAAAGGCTTCACCCGGATTGGGAACATGCCAATCTATGAGCCGCCCGGAGAGGATTACAAATACCTCAGGGCATTGGTCCATGATCCTGGAAACAATGTTTCTTACCTTGCCGTCGGTTCAAACGCGTCCGTTGTCCATTATGATCATGAAACCGGGAATATGACGGACATATTGCCGGCTCGGTATAAAACAACCCCCTTGGCAGGTGCTGTCGACTATGAAGGAGAACGTGTATTCGTTTCACTGGGAGGTTATATCGTTGTATTGGACGTCACGGTTGATTCGAACGGAACCGTTACTGCTACAGAGGATGCGGCGATCGCCAGCACGACTCCGCGGGTATCGCCGGAACGGAATGGAAGCGTATACTTGATACAAAGAAGCGGCCTTGCCCGTTATGATATTTCCTCCCGAGAAGTGACGCCTGTCGGTCATGCGGTTCCCGGACGTGTTCAGCGCTTCGGTTGGGTTAAGCTGCAGGATCAGGAGAATTACCCCGGGGAAACGTTAGTAGCGATTGCTTCTACAAACAATGAGACTTATCTTATGAAATTTAACCCTCAGAATGAGAATTTCCGCATGGTTCGTGTTGAAAATACTCCGCGTATACCCGGGGCAATCAACAGCATCGGACAAGGGCCGGACGGAAATATTTATACAAGCGCATTTTTATATGGCGGTCTGGGGGTATATGAACCCTTTAACGGCGACTCCAATGACCGGCAGCCGGAGCATGTTTATGCACCGATCGAGCAAATAGATCGTATGTGGTCATATAATGACAAACTATACTTAGGGGTTTACCCGGGCGGAAAGTTATATGAATATGATCCCAAGCTGCCATGGAACCCCGGTGTCAATCCGAAGCTATTGATCCACACTGCCCCATACGATCAGGATCGTCCGAAAGCCATCGCTTACGGGAATAATAAAGTGTTCATGGGCACGGTTGGCGAAACCGGGCAGAGAGAAGGGGCTTTATCCGTTTATGATTACGAAACAGGAACAGTCACTGTCCATAAGAACATCGTTCAGGAGCAGAGTATTATAGCACTTGCTTACTATGACGGATTGTTGTACGGCGGTTCATCTATTCGGGTAGGATATTCAAGCACGCCGTCGCAGGAAGAAGCGAAGCTGTTCGTGTATGACCCTGAAACACAAACCAAGACGGCCGAATACAGTTTACCTGCGGCTTACGACGGCAAGAAGCTGACCTCGATTACGGAATTAAAAGTGATTGACGATAAAATATGGGGATTTGCCGAAGGCTACCTGTTCGTATTCAATCCGGAAAATCGCACATTTGAATACTTCGACGAAAAATTCCCCGACGTCCGTTATCCCGGAGGAACATATCGGGATGCCGATCTGGTGGCGATAGACAAGGATCCGAATTATGTATACGGTACGATTGGCAGCAAATATTTGTTTAAAATTAACAAAGAGGATAAAGAAATAACTATCTTAAGATCGGACGGAGCCGACTTTCTGACGAATGATTCGCTTGGAAATCTGTATTTTAAACATAACGATACGGAACTGTGGCGGTATTCCTTCTAATTTTCCAAACACAATTAACGGGACACTTCTAAACCGAAGGCGTCCCGTTTTTTGTTATAATGGAATGGGAAAATAATGAATGGAATGGATGGGTGTTGTACATGATCTCAACATTATTGTATGAGGATTCTTTGACCCATAAGCTTTACGGGAAGAGCCGGCTTCCGATATTTATTATGGAGAAATTCATGAAGAGGGATTACCCGCTCCACCATCATAATTTCGCAGAATTAAGTCTCGTCATTGATGGAACCGGCGTGGAGATATTGAATGGAAAGCCGCACCGCTTTAAACGCGGAACCGTATCGTTTCTGCTGCCGCATCATATTCATGAAGTTCAACTGCATCAGCCTATTGTACATAAATACAATTGCATGTTCGATATCCAGCTTTTGCTTACAAACAGGTCGAGCGATATCCTCGTCAATTTCTTGCTAAAGACCGGGACAATCCTTCCCTCTCACTACGATTTGGATGAAGAACAGACTGCCTTCATGGAACAGATTTTTAAATCGATGGAGGTAGAATACAATAGCGAAAAATTCGGCAAAGATGCCGTTCTGCATTCCAAGCTGCTTGAAGCTTTCGTTTTTTTGTTCCGAACCATCCATCCGGAAGAAGCCAATATTTCACTGTCAACCGATTCGCAGCGGAATGTACTTGATTTGCTTTATTATTTGCATCTTCATTTTCACAATGATCTTACACTGCATGGGCTAGCCAAACAGTTTAATTGGAACGCCTCCTACATCAGCCGCCTTTTTAAGCAGCATGTCGGCCAGAGCTTCATTGACTATCTCCACTTCTTAAGAGTTGAAAGAGCGGCATCTCTTCTGGCATCAACATCAATGAGCATCCTGGACATCGCTCTGGAAGTAGGCTTCAATAGTTCGCAAACGCTTTCAAGGGTGTTTAAGAAGTTTAAAGGCGTCTCGCCGAAAGAATTCCGGGAAGCGCATCTGAATACTGTATCCAAAATGAGATGACTGTCAAAGTAAAAAAACCAAATTTCCCCTCCCTCCTGCCCGTAATTTGCAAATGCTGCTCCGCATAATTCGCTATCACAAATCGAAATCTAACAAGAGGAGGCTTATAACGGGCTTCCGAAATAAACCGCCAAGAGCGGTTACCTTTTACCCTAAAGGAGGTGCAGGAAAATTTGGGAAAACGCATAGCGTTGTTATGTTTGCTTACTTCATTGACTCTTGTCCCGGCCGGATGCCTGAACCGTCCCCCCGAGCAGATGTCGGGTGAGCAGGAGCTTGAACACAAACATAAGCTTGTCGCTCAGGACGTGCAAATTACCGAGCAATTATGCCGGACTCAATGTGCCTCCATTCTTAAGCAAACAGCCAATGAATTGAAAGCCAGTGATCCGGATGCGATTGTGAACCGGCTTCATTCGCTGCATGCCAGTCATCCTCACATGACCCGCTTGCTTTGGTCCCCTAATGACCAGCCGCTGGAGCAAGCCAAGACCGCAGGACAAATCGATGCCGCTGCGGAACAGACGCTGCAGCCGAAATTGAACGAAGCGAAGGAAGCCGCCAAGGCGGGCCGTTCTTACGAATCGGAAGCGATCAAAGTGGGGGCACATACGTATTTCGTTCTCGGAGTTCCCGTGAATGAAAATTCGTCACTCGTTGCCGCAGTACGTCAAGATATTTTAAATGATGTAGATGCCAAGCAGCGGCAAAATTTACGCACTATCCCTTACCCTGCGGAAGGAAACTGGAAGATTGAATCGGTTGAGGCAGGAACGCTTAAGGACAAAAAAATCGATCACCCTGAAGAAAATGGGCGATCCAGCCACTACAACGTCAACGAAATCGTGGTCAAGTTCAAGAAGCCTCCGACCGATACTCAATTAAACCAGATCAAGCAGGAAATTCACGCTCCTGCAGATGCCCAGAAGCTTGGAAACACCTATGTGTTTCAATCCGGGTCGATGGATGCGAAGCAGCTGCTGAGCTATTTTGAAAAGTGGGATGTCGAATATGCCGAACCCCATTTCTTGTATCTAACTAACGAAGATACTGTGCGTGTACCGACAGAGCCCGCTCCCGGAGTCGTTCCTAACGATGCTTTGTACACGAAGTATCAGTGGAATTTCCCGATCATTGCCACGGACCGCGCCTGGGAGCTGGACCGCGGGAACAGAGAGGTCATTGTCGGGGTTGTCGATACAGGCGTGGACTTGAATCATCCCGACCTTAAGGACAGGCTTCTGAAAGGCTGGAACGTGATCGCCCAGAACAATTCTCCGGCGGATGACGTCGGTCATGGCACTCATGTCGCCGGGGTGGTGGCTGCCGCAACGAACAACAATCTCGGGGTAGCCGGAATGACCTGGTATAATCCGGTGCTGCCCGTCAAGGTGCTGGATCATACGGGAGCCGGCAGCACCTATGCGGTCGCTCAAGGAATTATTTGGGCAACCGATAACGGGGCGAAAGTCATCAATCTGAGCTTGGGGAACTATGCCGACGCCAATTTCCTTCATGATGCGGTTCGTTATGCCTTCGAAAGAGACGTCGTGCTAATTGCCGCAAGCGGAAATGATAATACGGAGCAGCCGGGATATCCTGCCGCTTACCCCGAAGTCTTCGCCGTTGCCGCTACGGATGCGGATAAGAAAAAGGCCCCCTTCTCCAACTACGGGGATTATATCGATGTAGCTGCGCCGGGCGTAAGCATAGCCAGCACCTATATGAACAACCAGTATGCGGCATTATCCGGCACATCCATGGCCAGCCCTCACGTGGCCGCCCTGGCCGGTTTGATCCGCTCCGTCAATCCGCTGCTCAAAAATACGGAAGTAATGGATATTATGCGGAAATCGGCCGATGATCTGGGAACGCCCGGGAAGGATAAATATTTCGGTTACGGGCAGATCAATGTCAACCGGGCTTTGCAGATGGCCGCCCGTGGAAGAGAGTCGGCAGCCAATTGGGATGAATGGCTGCAGCGTGACATAGATCGGTTGGAATCCCGTTACGGGCTGAAGGAATAGCTTATAGTTTTTTAAGTAAAGCATATAGAAAAACCCGCCCCCAAGGGCGGGTTAATGCATTGATTAGATTATGTGGAAAGTTTGCCATAAGCCGGGTTCTGTACTTCCAGTGGTCCGAACGGGATCAGACCCTCCCACCATTGAAGTGACAATCATCTATCTAGGCCGTACATTACTGCACGACTCATGCGACCAACCCGAACGCACCTCGGGCTAAGGCTGTAAGACGAATCTTACGGCGTTCCTCTTAGGTCTTGCTCCGGATGGGGTTTACCAGGAAATAAGTCGCCATATTTCCTCGTGGTCTCTTACACCACGGTTCCACCCTTGCCTGTGCTATTCGATATGGAATAGATCCAGCATCTTATAGCCATCGGCGGTCCATTTCTGTGGCACTATCCTTCAGCTCGCGCTGACTGGACGTTATCCAGCATCCTGCCCTATGGAGCCCGGACTTTCCTCCCGCTGCGTCACCGCAGCCGGCGATTGTCTGTCAAACTTCCCAATCTATAAAATTATACAATGGTTCATGTTCAATTACAACCGCCAAAAGCTGGCACCATCAATTACAGGAATCGGAAAACCTCCGTATTGATTTGCGAAGTTGTTACTTCCGTATCATAACGGCCATCCGCCAGCGCCTTGGTTAAATAAGCGGCCACCCCGGCCTTCATGATCTTCTCGGAATTATGCCCGGGATCGATAATACATAGCCCGGCGGCTAAGGCATCCTGTGCCGAATGATAATCCACGTCTCCCGTGATGAGCACATCGGCGCCGGCGAATAACGCAGAACCGATATACCGGCTGCCCGATCCTCCTAATACGGCTGCCTTATTCAGCATTGTCCCGGGCTCGCCGACAATTCTAACGGCCGGAACGTCGAATGCCTTCTTGACCTGCTCGGCCAGTTCAGCCAAACTTATCGACTGAGGCAAGCGGCCCACCCGGCCCAGACCAAGCTTTCGGCCGGAAAGATCCAGCGGATAAAGGTCGTACGCAGGCTCCTCGTAAGGATGGGCTTTGAGCATGGCTTGAATGACCTTACCCTGAAGGCTTTCCGGCACAATCGTTTCGATCCGGATTTCCAGAACCTCCTCGAACTTCCCGGTTGCACCTATATAGGGATTAGTCCCTTCACCTGGCTTGAACGTTCCGACTCCCGACAGATTGAAGCTGCAATGGCTGTAATCGCCAATTGCTCCCGCCCCGTTATCAAGCATCGCCATCAGCACTCGCTCATGATGATCTTGCGGAACGAAAACGACCAATTTCTTCAGCTTCTCCGTAAAAACGGTGTCCAAAGGCTTGGTATTCTCAAGCTTCAGGGCATCCGCCATCATATCATTGATGCCTCCATCCGCTACATCCAGGTTGGTATGCGCGATATAAACCGCAATGTCATGCTTGATAAGCTTGGCATATACACGGCCCGCAGGAGTATCCGTCTGCAAATGCTTGAGAGGCCGGAAAATAATCGCATGGTGGGCGATGATCAGATCCACTTGCTCGGAAATCGCCTCGTCCACGACCTCCTCGACCACATCCAGAGTCACCATCACTTTCCTGATTTCTTTGTTCAGGGTACCCAATTGTAGCCCGATCCGGTCATCCGGAACCGCATAATGCCTCGGAGCGAGCTTCTCCATTAGCTGGATAACCGTTTGGCCTTTTGCAAACATTGCAATACCTCCTTAATTCGGTCAATCCTCTTATTTATTTGCTCCTGCTTGGCTTCCGATGCTTCCAGCCGGGAGTTGGCCAATTGATCGGAAACTTTGACCAGCTTGTCGATTTCCCGTTCCCATTTGGCAACGAATACGGGAGACACCTCTTGGACCAAATAAGGTCCCATGCTTATCAAATCGGCTCGTTCCAGCATGATTCCCTCCGTGCCTTCCACAGGCCGGACGCAATAAAGCGCCTGATTAGCCTCTTCCGCTTCCTCCGACCGGATCGCCGCCATGATTTCGTAGATTTTGCCGTCTTCTTCCATAATGTGCTCCTGCTCCAGGAACCATCCGTTATCCAGCAGCCACTGGCGAACCGCTTCTTCTCCTACATTGGGCTGCAGAATAAGCCTTCGAATGGAAGGAAGGGCTGCAATCCCTTCGCCTAGAATACGCGCGATCAGATGCCCTCCCATGCCGGCTATGACCGCCACATCCGCTTCCCCGTCCTTCAACACGGACAGTCCGTCCCCGTTACGCACATCAATCTGGCGCGACAGGCCGGCTTCACGGACTTGCTTGGCGGCAGCGGCATAAGGTCCGGGATTCAGTTCACCGGCTATAGCAGATTCTATCGTCCCCTGCTGCACCAAGTAAACCGGCAGTAAGGCATGGTCGGAGCCGATATCGGCCAGACGGCTTCCTTGCGGAACCAATAATGCAATTTGCTTCAATCTTTTTGATATAGTTATCATTCTAAACAATCCAATCGGTCCATTTTTTTCTGAACATATATAAAATGATTGCTGCTGCGGCCCATTTGCCCAGCCAGAGAAGCTGCAATGCCTCTTTAGGAAAATCACTGTTCACATAACCGTAAACCTCGGGGATGAACCAAATCAGGGCTCCAACCGCCAATAATACCGAAGCGGCCGATCGATGATGCCTGTGCAGCAGCCATCCAACCCATATTAGCAAAATTCCGCCAGGAATCCATGCCATCTCCAGCTCTATCCAATCCGGATGAAGCAGGTAGCGATTTAGCATGGATGCATATATGACCAGAAGCAGAATCCATCCGGCGAAATGAAACAAGGGCAGCCTGGCTGACAGGCCCGCTACCATCCAGATGACTGCACAGGCTGCGGCATAGGCAGACAGTACTGTCTCCGCAGCACCCGCGCTGCCTAACAGATTCACCCCTCCTGCCAAAAGCAGCAAGGAAGCAGCCCCCATGCAAATGCAGGAAAGAACCGGAAGCCGGTTCCGCAAACGTATCCCAAAGCCGTAGCATACAATAACGAAAAAGGAAACGGCGGCTATTTGCAATGGGAGGGGAAAAGAGTTAAAATTAAAAGCAATCAAACAAATTATCCCAACAGTTCCAAAAAATGATAACCAACTGCGAAGGCTTCCTTTACGAATAGCGGCCGGAGACAGCCCATGCCAGCCCCGATCATTCCTGTCCTCCGGATCGTCTTGATACAGATTGAGCAGGAAATCGCAGTACTGCTCGGGAAGCAACCGGCTGCTGCGCCATTCCCTAATTTCCCGGATAATCAGCTTTCTTCTCTCCGGTTCCAAACCGTTCACCTCATTCCAACGGGATGAGACAAGCCGGGAGCCTGTCATACAGTGCTCAGCTTCAACCCGTTTATCCGAAAAAAATTGGCCTTACTGCAAGCAGAAAGGCCAAACGGAATTATTCTAGAAAATCCTTTAACCGTTTGGAACGGCTAGGGTGACGAAGCTTGCGCAGAGCTTTCGCTTCGATCTGCCGGATTCTTTCCCGGGTGACTCCGAAGACTTTACCCACTTCCTCCAAAGTCCGGGTACGGCCGTCATCCAGTCCGAACCGAAGCCGGAGTACATTCTCTTCCCGCTCGGTCAATGTATCCAGCACATCCTCCAGCTGTTCCTTAAGCAGCTCGTAGGCTGCCGCGTCTGCCGGAGCCAGCGCTTCCTGATCCTCTATAAAATCTCCAAGATGAGAATCATCTTCCTCACCGATTGGGGTTTCCAAAGAAACCGGTTCTTGGGCAATTTTCATAATTTCACGCACTTTATCCGTGCTTAAATCCATTTCCTTGGCGATTTCTTCCGGCGTAGGCTCTCTTCCCAATTCCTGCAGCAGCTGACGGGAGACACGAATTAACTTGTTAATGGTCTCCACCATATGAACAGGAATACGAATCGTTCTCGCCTGATCGGCAATAGCCCTTGTTATCGCTTGACGAATCCACCATGTAGCGTAAGTGCTGAATTTAAAGCCCTTCGTAAAATCAAACTTCTCGACCGCTTTAATTAAGCCCATATTCCCTTCCTGAATCAAATCAAGGAACAGCATTCCGCGACCTACATATCGTTTGGCAATGCTGACCACCAGCCTCAGGTTGGCTTCGGCCAGTCTGCGCTTCGCTTCTTCGTCCCCATTCTCTATTCTCTTGGCAAGGTCGAC
This sequence comes from Paenibacillus residui, assembly GCF_042677205.1. Classification (NCBI taxonomy): domain Bacteria; kingdom Bacillati; phylum Bacillota; class Bacilli; order Caryophanales; family Paenibacillaceae; genus Paenibacillus; species Paenibacillus residui. The sequence continues at coordinate 54,524 of NZ_JBHTIU010000050.1, read as the reverse complement.
TTCATCTTCTGCAGATAAAAGCGGAACGCGGCCAATTTCTTTCAAGTACATACGGACCGGATCATTAATTTTAATTCCCGGGGGCAGAGATAAATCGTCGTCGAAATTAAACTCGTCGTGCTCCTGCTCATCATCTCCGATAGGAAGAACATCTTCTTCCGAATCGTTGCCGACATCGATTCCAAGCTCGGACAATTGTTCGAAAAATTCATCGATCTGCTCCGGATCCTGATCGAACGGGGCCAATTTCTCCATAATATCTTTATAAGTAAGTGTGGATCGTTTTTTACCCAATTCGATTAATTGATCCTTAACCTGTTCCAAAGTCAATTCTGTTTCCAGCTCCGTATGATGTTCGTTCGCCATAATGTCTGCTCCCTCCTACCTAGAATCATCAAAAGGTAGAACCTACAATGATTTCATTTGTTTCTCTAGAATGATGATTTCACTAGCAATTTGTGCCGCCTGGACGATATTTCCCGCACGCTCCGCCTGGATCATCTCTTGTTTCTTTTGCTTGATAGCGTTCAGGCAAGGCACTTTCTTAATTTCTTGAATGTAATCTTCTATCACTTGAGGATTGATTCCTTGCCCGCTTTCCCGGATTGCGATAGAGCTGGCCAGCCGGCTTAGTTCCTCGTCTTGCAGGAAAGCCAAAAAACGGCTGATATCTGGCCGGTTCCCTTCATTATAAAAAGCGTACAAATAGGCAGCCAGGGCTGCGTGATCTTCTATATTGAATTGGTCCCCGATCCTTATACTGACCTCTTCCGCAATATCCCGGTCCAGCATCATGGCAGCAAGCAGTTTGATTTCCGCAATATGATAAGCAGGTAATAGGGAGGGGGCTTCATCCTTAGCTCTATTATTATCTATTACATTATTCCACGGATTTTCGTTATTATCCCCGTTTTCCTGCATTTTTAGAAATTGCTGGCGAAATTCGTTCATTTCCTGCTTGATCGCTTCCACCGGATAAGAAAATTCATCGGACAAAGCCTTGACATGGTGCTCCCGCTCTATAGGCGATGAGATCTCCGCTATTATCCTTGCGGCTGCCTTCAAATAGCGGACCGTATCGTTCTTGTCCTTAAAATTAAAGTTGCTGCGGATATAGGTCAATCTGAACTGGACCGCCGACATGGCATAATCCAGCACTTCCGATCGAAATTTATCCGCTCCTCTAGCCGTAATATATTCATCGGGATCCGCGCCGTCGGGAATATAAGCCACTCTAACCTGCAGCCCTGCCTTCTCCAGGATAGGCAGGCTTTTGTACGCGGCCGTTTGACCGGCCCGATCTCCGTCATAACATATAACGACCCGATCGGCCAATCTGCGCAGCGCCAGCGCATGTTCCTGGGTTAAAGCCGTCCCCATCGTCGCCATCCCGTTCACCACGCCCGCTTCCCACGCTTTAATGACATCCATATATCCTTCAAAAAGAACGGCATGCCCCGATTTTCGTATCGCTGGCCGGGCATGGTGCAAATTGAACAATTGACGGCTTTTGTTAAATAGCGGCGTCTCGGGACTGTTTAAATATTTGGGCTGCAAATCCCCGAGCGCACGTCCTGCAAAAGCTATGACCCTCCCCTTATAATCATGAATCGGAAAGATGATCCGGTCCCTAAACCGATCAACAAAGCCGCTTCCATCCGATCGCTCCACGATAAGACCTGCCTTCTCAAGCAATGTCTGAGGCAGCTCCCGTTTGAGCAGAAACTGAAACAACTTATCCTTCATGGCCGGAGCGTAACCAATTTGGAAAAAATCGAGCCATTTATCGCTCAATCCCCGGGAACGCAAATATTCAAGCGCATGCTTTCCCTGCTCCGTATTTAGAAGAATATAGTGGTACCACTTAGCGGCCAATTCGTGAGCGGTCAGCATAGCCGATGCTTCCTTCTGCTTCTCCGTTTCTTCTCCGGTAGGAGTATCCCACGTAATCGGAATATTGGCCTCTTCAGCCATATGGCGTACGGCCTCGACGAAGGAATAGCTTTCCATCTCCATCAGGAAGTTAATGCTGTTTCCGCCCGCATGACACCCGAAGCAGTAATAGGTTTGCCTTTCCGGTGTCACCGTAAAGGAAGGAGTTTTCTCGGAATGGAAGGGACATAATCCTTTCAAATAGTGGCCCTGCTTCGTCAGTTTTACGTACTTGCCCACTACATCGGCAATATCATGGTGCTTTAAGACGGCTTCTATGACCTCTTCAGGAATTCGTCCGTAGCTCATTCCTCATCACCTTCATTCGTTAACACGTATACTATTCGCTACATTGGGCCGTTTTCCTGCAAATTCCCCAAAAGTTTTGTCAAAGTTTGTAGAAATCGCTCCCGATCCTCATCGGTAAAGGGTTTCGGTCCCTTCGTATGCTTCCCGGAACGGCGCTTTTTGGACTGCTCGTGCCTTCTTTCCAACAAGAAATCAATGGTCCGGTCGGTATAAATCTGCCCCCGGTTCGACAGCACGTGCGCTCTTTTGGCCAGGCCGATCGTAGCCAGGCCGAAATCCTGAGTCACCAACACATCCTGAGGGGAGAGTTGATTGGCGATATACATGTCGACGGATTGATCCGAACGGTCCACCTGGATCACCCGAACTCCATCGCAGGGGGACAACTGATGGTCGAAGGAAGCGACCATCCACACACTAACGCCATAAATGCCCGCCGCCTTGATGATTTCGGCCTTCACCGGACACGCGTCGGCATCGACTATTACTTTGGGTCCCTGCATTATACCGTCTTCCTTTCGCGCCCCGGTGGTTTATTCGTCATTTATATATACGCTTCGAACAGAAGAAATCCTTCCAATCTTCGCAAAAACCTATTTCCTTGTCCGCATAATATCTTCGATCAGGCTGGCGGTTTCTTCGACGGCCTTATTGGAGACATCGATCACGACGCATCCGAGCCGCGACATAACGGAGGCGGAATAGTCCAATTCCTCATTGATCCGCTCCACCTTCGCATAATTGGCGTTCCCGGCCAATCCCAATGCTCTCAGTCGTTCTTTCCGTATGACATTCAGCTTGTCCGACCGGATCGTCAACCCAACAATTTTCTTGCTCGAAATAGTGAACAGCTCATCGGGAAGCTTCATTTCGGGCACAAGCGGCACGTTCGCCACCTTAAAGCGTTTATGCAGCGCCAGATACATAGCCAGAGGCGTTTTGGAAGTCCGGGAGACGCCGACAAGAACGATATCCGCCTTGAGAATTCCCCGGGGATCTCGCCCATCATCGTATTTGACGGCAAATTCAATGGCCTCTACCTTCTTGAAATAAGCTTCATCCAATTGATGAATCATACCCGGCTCATGCCTGGCCGGACGATGAAGCACTTTCTCCAGATTGGAAATGATCGGGCCCAGCAGATCAATGGTAATGACCTGTTGAATAACGGCCTGCTCCAGCAAGTAGTCCCGCAGCTCCGGAATAACCAATGTAAAGACGATCACTCCATTAGCTTGCTTAGCGGTTTGCACAATGCGATCGATTCCTTGCCGGTCATGAATATAGGTCGCTCTTCGAATATCTATTTTTATAGGTGAAAATTGGACTGCAGCCGCTTTTACAACCGATTCTCCCGTTTCGCCGGCGGAATCGGAAACTACAAAGACGACAGGTGAAGAAATAGGCTCCGTCAAGTGCAACCCCCCTTTTTCAATACATTAACCTTATAAAAGCTAATGAAATCTCTGTTTTTCATAGTAGTGCATTATATTATATACGCATGATTGCAAAAATTGTTTCATTTTCATCATTTTATTTGAATCCGGTGATCAAAAAGCTCCTGTCGGACTATTTCATGGATGAACGACCCCGTTTAAAGGATGTTCAGGACGTAATAACTTATTGGACGTTTAACTGGATTTTATACAGCTAGTTTTTTCCTCCGGAGCGAAAGACGGAAACTAAGTGGACAAACTGCAGCTAGTTTGTGCAAAAAAGACGATTTCAGCGAAAACCTTGATTCTAAATGTAGTTTTTCCATTTATTTAAATCAATTTATACCGTTCACTTGAATTTAACTACATAAAATACAGTTAAATCGTCGACCCATCTGGTAAATAACACTCCCGCCCCTTTTCTGACCGATTCGGGACGGGAGTAATCGTAGTGCATACTGCTTGCTAAAGCTAAAGCTTGTACTTTTCCATCTGGTCCAAGAAGCTTCTTGATTTCCACCGGACATCCAGATAAGTATCCATAAAGCCTCTCATGGCCGCTTTCAGAACTGCTTTCGTCTCGTCCTTAACCTCCGCCGTTCCCAGCATGCGCAAATCGACTCTCTGAAACAAGCGAAGCAGGCGCAGAATCTTGGCGGACACAGGCATGGCATGATGATCCTTGGCCTTGCATGCGGAGCACAATATCCCCCCGTTGGAAGGACTTAATACCATATCGCCCGAAGTCCGGCCGCAAGAGACGCATTGCTCCAATTGAGGAAGGTATCCGGACAAAGCTAATATTTTCATCTCCATGATATGAATTACAATCATAGCATCCTTGCCTTCCGCAATCGCGGACAGACCGGCCAGCAGCTGCTCGAACATGACGAGATCGGGTTCGGCCTCCGGCATCATCCGCTCGACCAGCTCGACCAAATAGGCGGCATAGGCAGCCTTATGCAGATCTTCTCTTATCTCTTGATAAGAATGAATCGGTTCCCCGTGATTCAGGGTCCCCATCTGACTGCCTTTATAAATAACAAAATCGCCATGCGTAAATAACTGCGCAATGGCGGAATATCTGCTCTTGACCTTCTTCGCTCCCCGCACCATCACGCTTATCTTCCCCATAGACCGCGTGAAGAGGGATATAATTTTGTGGCCTTCCCCATAATCCATCGTGCGGATAACGATACCTTCCGTCCGGTTAAGCATAGGCTTCGTTCCTCTCCGTATAAGCCGAATCGCTTTAGAGGTATGGCGATTTATTGTATGCGGTGCTCCAAGCTTAACAACCCGGGCACCGTTTCTTCAGTCGATCCATTCCTCGCGGTCCGGCTCCTCTTCCGTCAGATTCCATTCGTCTTCCGGCCAATCATCCTTGTCTTTATAAAGCAAATAAGCGTCTATATTTCCCGTTCGGGTAAAATAATCCCAATAGAACTCTCTCATAAGCAACACCCTTCCAAAGAAAAGTATCGATGCTTACTCATTAGAATGCTTTATTGCTTAAGCTCCTATGCGAAGCAATTATTAACAGTTGCTTACAATCAATCGTGCCGGAAACCGAGATCCTTCAAAATGCGCTCCTGATTGCGCCAATCCTTCTTCACCTTGACCCAGAGCTCGAGAAAAGTCTTGGAACCGAGCAGCCGCTCTATATCGACCCGCGCCTGCCTGCCGACTTCCTTCAGCATCGCTCCCTGCTTGCCTATGATAATCCCTTTCTGCGAATCGCGTTCGACGAAGATGACGGCCGAAATATGAACGACACCGTTCTCTTCCTGCCTCATATCCTCTATCGTGACCGCGATGGAATGGGGGATTTCCTCCCTTGTCAGATGCAGTATTTTCTCACGAATAAGCTCCGCGCAGACGAATTGCTCCGGGTGGTCTGTCACCTGATCCGCCGGATAGTATTGAGGTCCTTCCGGCAAATAGCGGACAATAATGTCCAGTAAGTTGGCAACATTATTTCCCTGCAGAGCCGATACCGGAACAATCTCGGCGAAAGAATACAGGTCTTTATATTGAGCGATTATCGGCAGCAGCTCTTCCGGATGCACACGGTCGATTTTGTTAAGCACCAGCAGTACCGGAGTATTTACCTGCTTAAGCCTTTCTATAATAAACCGGTCCCCGCCGCCAATCCCTTCCGCCACATCGACCAAAAACAGGATCGCATCTACTTCGTTAAGCGTCCCTTCCGCCACTTTCATCATATAGTCGCCCAGCTTGGACTGGGGCTTATGAATTCCGGGCGTATCCAGAAAAACAATTTGACTGCTGTCGGTCGAATAGACGCCGTGAATTTTATTTCGTGTCGTTTGCGGCTTGTCGGACATAATCGCTATCTTCTGGCCGATCACCTGGTTGAGCAAGGTTGATTTCCCGACATTCGGCCGGCCGATAATGGCGACGAATCCTGAGTGAAATTTCTGATTCATTCCATCCCTCCTGCTGGTATTATACAATGTTGACGACGGTAAATAAAATGACCTGATACCCGTTGTGCGATTTTCCGCAAAGGACCGATTTCAGGTTGGCAGTGTAAAGGCGCCGGGAAGCAAGGCGGAAACCGTCGTTTCGCTGACATCACCCGCTAAATTGGCCATATACACCGGCATATCCGGCGCGCATAATTCGATCATGACCTGGCGGCAAACCCCGCACGGGGTAATCGGAGCGGGAGTATCGCCGATCACCGCCAACGCCCGAAACGACCTCGGGGCTTGTCCGTCTGCAATCGCCCGGAACAGGGCTGTCCGCTCCGCGCAATTGGTCGGCCCATAAGCTCCGTTCTCCACATTGCAGCCGTGGAAGATCGTCCCGTCCGCGCCGATCAACGCACAGCCCACTTTAAAGCCCGAATAAGGAACATATGCTTTGTCGCGGGCCAATGCAGCCTCTTGAATCCATGCGGATACATCGTTCATTATGCTGTCCCCTCCTCAAATTTTTACTATTACTCCTATAATAACGTATGCAGCCAAAAAGCCATAATCGTGACAGTGATCCCAATAGCTCCTCCAAAAACCAGTGCCGGAAGCGTGCGGGTCCTTCTCTGATACAGTATGAGCAAAAATAGGACAGACAAGCTGTAAGCCAGTACGGATACCAACGGATGGAAAGTCAACAGAACAATCAGCGTCGATATGGAAAAGGAGACGGCCATCCACAAGCTCGGGCGAACATAAGATTTGGCCGAAAACCGTGTTTCTGTCACGATCAGAGTAAAGGCGACCAATCCCAGATAAAGCCAAACCGCCGAGGAAGACAGCTTGGCCGGTTCCTCCCTAATCCCGCTTATCCATCTCTCCAGCGGTTCGAAGAACACGATCGTCCCGACGGCAACGGCAAAAACCGCAGACACCAGAACAGAGGCTGCGGCAACATCTTTCGCGATTTTGGCCAACGGATGGACCTCCGGCATAGCCAGATCAACCGCTTTCTCGACTGCGGTATTAATCAGCTCCGTAACAATGACAAGAGTGACTGCGAGCAGAATGAATAAAATGTCCCACTTGCCCAACCGGAAGAAGAGGGCGGAGAGAAGAGCGACAAAAGAAGCGGAAAAATGAAATTTCATATTCCGCTGGGTAGTTAAAGCATATTTAATTCCTTGGTAAGCGAAGCGGAAGCTTTTCAGCCATTTTGCAATCCCGTTCACCTGATCAAACCGGCCTCCTGCAATATTTCTTCCTGCTTGCGAAACATCCGCTTCTCTTCTTCCTCTGTCTGATGGTCATAACCGATCAGATGGAGAAAACCGTGTACGAACAAAAATCCGATTTCCCGGTTAATGGAATGGCCGTATTCGCCTGCTTGTTCTATCGCTCTCGGCACGGATATGATAATATCCCCCAACTGATCGGCGCCGAACAAGCTTCCGCCAAGCGTATCCTCGTCGGAAGCAATCTCCTCCAGCTCGCCGTAGTTGATTTCAAGCTCCCCGGCACCGAACTCCATCATCGGAAAGGAGAGGACATCCGTCGGCTTATCCAGTCCCCGGTATTCCTTGTTCAGCTTGCGGATTTCTTCGTCGGTAACAAAGCTCAGCGCGACTTCCCCGAGGGGAATATCTTCCCGCTTACCGGCGATTTGCAGCAATTCTTCAATCATGGAGATCAGCTCGGGAGTAATTTCTAACTGATCCTGTTCATTGCTCCATTCCAGCAATAAGGCCATCGTTTAAGACTCTCCTTTGCTATCGTTATTTTTAGGCAAATCGCCCGGGTATTCAATACGGGCATGGAAGATGCCAAGCAATGTTTCTTTGAGCGCTTTGGCAATGGTATCCAAATCCTTGATCGTCAGGTCGCACTCGTCGAATTGCCCGTCATCCAGACGGTCTTTAATAATTTTACGTACCATGGAATCGATCTGTTCAATCGTCGGGCTCCGCAAGGAACGCACGGCCGCCTCCACACAGTCCGAAATTCCCACGATAGCCGCTTCTTTGGACTGCGCTTTAGGACCGGGATAACGGTATTCGCTTTCCTCAACGACCTTGCCTTCCCCGCTTTCCTCCGCCTGCTTAACCGCCTTGTAGTAAAAATACTTGAGCAGCGTCGTCCCGTGGTGCTGTTCGGCAATATCGCGGATCGCCTTGGGCAGGTTATGCTCCTTCAGCATCTCTACACCGTCCCGGGGATGCGCGGTAATAATCGCCTTGCTCAGGCTCGGTTCAATGCTGTCATGCGGGTTATCCATATTCATCTGATTTTCTATATAATAACTTGGGCGCTTGGTCTTGCCCATATCGTGATAATAAGAGCCCACCCGGCAGAGCAAGCCGTTAGCTCCCACCGCCTCTGCTGCGGCTTCTGACAGGTTACCGACCATAACACTATGATGGTAGGTGCCCGGGGCTTCGGTCAGCAGCTTGCGAAGCAGCGGCAGGTTCGGATTAGACAGCTCGACCAGCTTGAGTGGAGACAGAATCCCGAAGGCCATCTCGAAGAACGGCATAATTCCGATCACCAGAATGGCACTAATAATGCCTCCGACAGCCGCGAACGACAATCCGTAAGACAGATCCGTCATCGTAAACCGGTTATCCAGCAGAGCCTGAGTGACGATACCGAGACAGCCGAAGACCGATATCATAATCCCGGCCTTCAAGATCGTAATCCGCTGACTGGCCTTGTGCAAGGAAAAGATAGCGGCAAAGCTTACAATCAGCGAAACGAACAGGTAACGGTAATCCATCAGCCGATCCTGGTCCACGCTGAAGATAATCCCCGACATCAAACTGAAAATAATCGACGAGACGTAGGCAAGAGGCGCATCCAGCAGTACGATTACGAGCATCGTTCCCATAGCAACGGGGGCAAGGTAACCGATATGCGGATACTCCAAATTTTGTCCCAGGGAGACAATCTTCATTCCGATAATATTCAAGAAGAAGATCAGCAGAAGCATGACAAGCTGGGAATTGTTATTCTGGATGCTCAATTTGCTCTGGCGGATGAACATGAAAATGACCAGAACGAACAGCGCTACCAGCAGAGCCAGGCCCAAATGCGGACGAAAATCGGTTTTATCCTTGAGCAGGTTGAAGGTTTTGAGCCGCTGGTACGTCTCTTCCGTTATCATCTCGCCTTTATAGACAAGAACGTCATTCTTTCCGAACAGAACCGGCTTCGTATTCTCTCTTGCCTGAGCCCTGGCCTGATCGGTCTCCTTGGCATCATAAAACTTGTTGGGTGTCAGGGCAAAGCGAACAATTTCCTGCACCAGTTCCCGCGCCGTATTCTTCGTCAATGTCGAAGAGTTGACCATCTCGGTCACTTTGGCCCGGGCAGACTGCGCCTCCACAAGCGGGTCATTCATCAGCCGATTGACGATGTCCTTCGCTACCGTTTCCATGGCCGTCAAATCGTCCTTGGTCAGCCGCGGAAATTTATAGTAGCTTTCCTCCGAAAACTTGTACTGCTGCTCCAGCAGCTGCTTCTCAATCTCATTCATGAGAGTGTCGTTATAATTACCGGCCGCCCTCAATGTCTTCATAAATCTCTCTACATAATCCGTATAGATAGCCGGAAGCAAATTTCGATACAGATCGACTCTGACATCGAAGGTCATTTCCGGATCGGTATTATTCTGCTCAAGCTTGTCGAAGATCGTCTCGACAATTTGTTCATTCTTGATCGATACGATCTTATAAACCGGCTGAATCCGCGAAGCGGCCTCTTCCTTGGCTTTCTCCGTAGCCAGCGAATTCTCCTCCTGATAAGGAGCATAGATCGTCTTCTCACTGACTTTATTCGGCTGAATATCATAGGTTTCCGGAACGACTTCATTTAGAAGAGAAAAATAAAACAGAAGGGCAAAACCCAGCAATAACAAATAACGGATAACCGGGCTTGTTTTCCATTGACTGAACCGGGAGGGTGAATTCCCGGTAGCGGACGGTTCGTTTCTTGTCATGAAACTTTCAGTCCTCTCTATCCATGCTTTTCTTGATCCAGGTTGTAGGCGGTGATGATTTTCTGAACCAGAGAGTGACGGACCACATCCTGTTCGGAGAAATATACGAATCCGATTTCGTCGATGTTCTCCAGTATGCGCTCAGCCTCCACCAATCCGGATCGTTTGCCCCTGGGCAAATCGATCTGCGTGATGTCCCCGGTGATGACCATCTTCGAGCCAAACCCCAGCCGGGTCAGAAACATCTTCATCTGCTCCGGGGTCGTGTTCTGGGCTTCGTCCAGTATGATAAACGAATCATCGAGAGTTCTGCCCCTCATATAAGCGAGAGGAGCAATTTCAATCAAGCCTCTTTCCATGGACTTGGCAACCTGCTCTGCCCCCAGCACATCGTTAAGAGCATCATACAATGGGCGCAGATACGGGTCAACCTTTTCCTGAAGATCTCCCGGCAGGAAGCCGAGACTTTCTCCCGCCTCCACGGCAGGTCGGGTCAATATGATTCTCTTGACCTTGCCCTCCTTCAAGGCAGCCACGGCGAGCACGACAGCCAGGTAGGTCTTGCCGGTACCGGCCGGGCCGATGCCGAAGACAATGTCCTGTTTGCGAATTTTCCCGACATACTGCTTCTGTCCGATCGTCTTGATACGGATCGGCTTGCCTCTGTACGTATGTGTAATTTCCCCTTTGAATAAATCAAGCAGTTGATCCGCCATCATCTGTTTGGATAATTCCAGGGCATAATGGATGTCCCGTTCCGACAACGGATAGTTGTTCCGGACCAATTCCAGCAGTACCTCGAACAGCTGCTGCAGCCGCTGGGTCTCGCGGGCTTGTCCCTGAATGACAATCTCTTCTTCCCGGGAAAAAATTTTCGCATCGGTCTGCTTCTCTACGATAGACAGAAACTTGTCCTGCGGTCCAAACAACGATAGCCCCTCGGCTATGTTGGTTAGCGGTATTTTGACAATGTGTTCGCGATCGGTCAAAAGGCCTCAATCTCCTTAATCATCAGTAACTATATTATACGTAAGATATTATCGTATATGTGCTCCCGGAAGCAAATATTAATGCAAAGAAAAGAGCCGCAGCTTTCTATTTCGGAAAGAAGCGGCTGTTATCGTAACCGGTTTTTGCTAGTTTGATATAGACTTCTGCATAAGCTTGTGAAGGCTGCTTTACGCTGTTTATTCGCTGCGAACCAAAAGCGTATACCCTCTCCCAATAGCGGCCTCTCTCAAGCTCCATGGGTCGGGACGTTATCGGCAGGTGCTAGCTGACGGGGCTCTCTCCCGGGGCCGGGTCCGCTTCCGGAGGCAAGTTTACGATCGGCTGCTCGACGGCAATGTTCTCCTCCACTTCGAAATGAACCTCCATCACCAGCACTCCGTTCTCCTCCTGCTCCTTCAACACCTTCTCCGAGGTGATTCTCGAATCCTCACCCGCTCCGTGGAGAATATCCGCCCGAGCCCGCTCCAGACCGATCTGACGCGCCGCTTCCCGTTCCAACGGCTCTTCCAGGTAACGAACCTCTCGCACCTTCTCATTCATCCAGCCGACCGGCAGGCCGTAGTTCCTCCATTGGAGCGTTTTGCGCGAAGCTTCCTGCTCGGATTGTTCATATGAAGTGCCATAGCCGGTTAGCTGCAGCGCCCGGTTTCCGAAGACAAGATAGAAGCGGCGGTAGGACTCTCCGGTATAAGTTTTATATTTGCGAACCATCGGAACTTCGATTTTGCTTGTGTACCAGACCAATCCTTTGACCTGTCCCTGCGAAACTACCGTCTGCTGATACTGCTCGTTGCCGATCAGTCCGGAAATAAGCAAGTCCCCTTTCCGCACATACTGATCAGGTTGGACGACCGGCTTTCCTTTCTCCGCTAAAATTTTAGTAACGACCGCATTTTTGGAGGCGATCAGATGACGCGGACTTTTAAGCTCCTTCTGCTCGGGACTGGCGCTCTCCACCACTTGTATCTTAATGTGGGTGCCTTCTACCTTCACCCCCACCCAGGCCACCCCGGGAAGCTGTTTGTGAAGCTCCCTGGCCAAATCCTCCTGGTTGCCCAGACGAAACTTCCATTGATATTCATAGATCCCGAGCTGCTTCGCCTTCTCCAAAATTTCCATCTTCATCAGCTTCTCGTTTCCTTCCACTTCTACCTTCCAGACGATGGAGGATAGCAGGAAGAGACCGACGATGAAGAAGCATAGACCGGCAATGAAAAACTTTCGTTTCCACAGCTTGTCCAGGAAAAAAGGAAACCCGTATCTTTTAAGAAGATGTATGCGGCAGCCTGTCTTTTTTAAAAGCGGACGAAGCTTGTAAAAATCTTCGATATGCAAATTCACCTCGGCCAGATTCGGCTGTTTAATCTGCATGTCCCACAGAACGAGACGGGAAGAGGCAGCCAGATTGATGAATTCCTCCAGCCTTTCCCCGCGCAATTCAATAGTCACATATCCCTTGAGCCTGGAAATGATATTTGGTCGCACCCGCATTCACCCTTTATTATGAATTGATGTATTTAATATCGTGGATCTTGCCCTCGATGAAGACTTCCTCCGTCTGTATGCCCCTCATGACCAAATTTTCCCCGCGGACCTCCAGCGCCCCCTGCCCGAGCGCCAGCTTAAGCAATTCACTGGAAAAATGCAGGACCCCTCTGTGGTTTTCGATGTAGAGCTGCATATTACCGATCATCGTCAATCTGGGCAGATCAAGGATGACATCCTGAGGCACTTCGAGCAGCTTCGCGGTCATCATGTTGAGCTTCTTTTTAATGGAGCGCATGCCTCGCTCATCCCCCCGAACTGATAGGCTTTTTTACAAATTATGCCGATGCTTCGCCATTTATGAAAAAAGGACTCTCCGCTGGTAACAGATTGTTCAGAAAAACCGCCTTCGCGACGCTCCAACTTAACCAATTGTGACTTAATGAAAACCCATAGTGACTCTTGCAAATCCCGCCTCGCCAATCATCTTGGGGCATTCGTGGTGCCGCGCAAATGTCATGCAAAAAAACAAGAAGCCGTCCCAAGCAGCTTCCAAACTGCTGAGAAACGGCCTGAACCGACTAAATCGTGAATGCTTTCCAAAAAAAGAGCGAGGCTGGCGGTCAATTTTCCGCACCCACCTACTCTTCTCTTTCATCGCTGCCCATTGTAGCAAAATGATAGGCAAGAGAAAGCCACCCATTGTTCATGCATGAAGGTCGCATCTGGGTCCGTAAGGACATCGTAAAGACGAACAAAAGTACATTAGAATTCTGCCTTTTTCTAAAAAGAAGCGAAAGACGCTCAAATGTGCAGGTCTTTTTTGACAAAATGGGGCCATTTCGCAAAAATCGCTCCAAAGACCTGCACTATCGCTTTAGAATAAGGCACTGCGCGGCTTTTTCCCAAAAAGACCTGCAGTTTTGATTGTCTTTCTACACAATTAGGCGGATGACCGGGACTGTCTCAAAGAGTCGCATAAAACGGGAGTCTACGGAACTGAGCGGTGGCTAAAGAGGTGCTTTTTATGCCAATTGGAATCTTTATTCAGCACCATATTAACACTGTAAAGAACTTAAAGATTCCTATGTGGCAAAAAAGAGCCTGGCCGGCTCTTCTTCATAACGATATGAAAGCTGAAAGACGAGGATTTCAAGGAGAAATGAGAGAGATGGGGATTAAAACAACGGCTTGAGCCGAATTAACTTGTCGTCCCCTGGTCCGGGTGTACCCCGCCCGTCGCGATTATTGGTCATTACATACAGGGAGCCGTCCGGACCTTCTGTAACATTGCGAATTCTCCCCAGCTCATGGTGAAATAGTGCAGAGGTATGCTCGATTGAAGTATGATCCGCTCCCCAGGTAACCGCGAGAATCTGCATCCCGCGCAAATTAGCCACAAGCAGCCTGCCTTTCCAAGGGCCCTGGCTTATGAAGGTCATACCCGAGGGCGCCCAGGTATCATCCCCGCTGTGCAGCAGCGGTCGGACCATTCCGTCCTGCTCCTGGTCGCCGCTAATCACCGGCCAGCCGTAATTTTTCCCCGGCTCAATGAGATTGATCTCATCCCGCGCTGTCTGGCCGTGCTCGGAGCTGTACAGCTTGCCGGTATCCGGATGCCAGGCTAATCCTTGGGCATTGCGATGTCCCCAGCTATAGACCGGCGAACCCGAAAAAGGATTGGACTCCGGAATCGTCCCGTCCGGATGGATGCGCAGGATCTTCCCGCCCAGACTCTGCAAATCTTGGGCAAGCTGAGGTTCATACCGCTCTCCGGTCGTGATGTATAACAGCCCGTCCGGCCCGAATTTAATACGCCCTCCATTATGATTCGTATCCCCGGGAATATCAGCTATCAATATCTTGTCCACTTCGATCCGGCTTTCCCTCTGCTGCAGACGAAGCACCCGGTTCATAACCCGGCCATTCTCCTCATAGGTATGATAGGCATACAAATAACCGTTATTAGAGTAATCGGGGTCGATTTCAAGACCCAGCAGCCCTCCTTCCCCTTTGCTTATGAACGGTTCTTCAAACCGGAATACCGGGTCCTCCACTAACTTTCCCTGCCTAATAAGCCGGATTTGTCCGGGTCTTTCCGTAAATAAAATATCTCCCTCGGGGGTAAATACCATTTCCCAGGGAACATTTAATTGCTCGGCTATTATCTCCGCTTCATGCGGTAAACGTCCTTCTTCCTCCTGCCCCATGACCGGACCCGTCGCCTCTGGCCTGTCCACAGCCTTGTCCGGGGAACAGGCTGCTGTAAGCAGGAGGATCAAGAAGATCCCGATACTCTTTATCATTTGGGCCACTCCTTTACTATGAGTGAATATGGAAATGCCCCTGCCGGCTGAACCCGGCAGGGGTGTGTAATTACTTGCGGTAAGGTCTTCTGGAGCGGGGCGGCCCGAGAATCTCGGACCAGATAATACCTTGGATCGCTTTGCGCTGCAGTTGGTCAGCCCTTTCCTTCTCTTTCAGCCTATCCGCTTCAGAGCGATGATCGAAGGTCCGGCGGGAACCGGTAGCCGAGGCGTTGGCAGCCGGTTGCCCGGATTCCGGTTCTTCATAGCGGAAGACTTCCCGGTATCTCTCTTCTTCTTCATCATCATGACTGTAGAGCGGCTTATCCTCTATGACCGATCGCCGATCCATAGCCTCTCTGTCCGGCCGGTCCGCTCTTGGAACGGTCTCCGGGGAACGATCCGATGATGAGGCCGGTTGGACCGGCCCCCCTCCGAAAGGAGGCATGCTTCTCGTATTTTTCGGCTTGCCGGGTTTGGACTTCGACACCAAAGTAGATATAATGGCAAGCACAATAATAACGATATGGATGTTATCCAACAAATACTCGATAATTCCCACTTAGTCCCCCCCTTTGCTTCGGTTTATGGTGAGGAAGCCAGGGTTATTCCTTGTCATTCTTGTCATCCATTCCCTGCATGCGTCCGAAGCTGGAACGCATTTGGGTATCGGATTCTATATTTTTCAAGTTCATATAATCCATGACTCCAAGCTTGCCTTGGCGCAGAGCATCCGACATAGCCAGCGGAACCTGGGATTCGGCTTCGACGACCTTCGCTTTCATCTCCACTACCTTGGCCTTCATTTCTTGCTCCTGTGCAACGGCCATGGCGCGGCGTTCTTCCGCTTTCGCTTGGGCAATCCGCTTGTCCGCTTCCGCTTGCTCGGTTTGGAGGTGGGCTCCGATATTTTTACCTACATCTACATCTGCAATATCGATAGACAAAATTTCGAACGCAGTTCCGGCGTCCAAGCCTTTGCCAAGTACGGTTCTGGAGATCGAATCCGGATTTTCCAACACGTCCTTGTGAGTGTTGGAGGAACCTACTGTCGTGACTATTCCTTCTCCGACGCGGGCAATGATCGTTTCTTCTCCCGCACCCCCGACCAGGCGGTCGATGTTCGCGCGTACCGTAACGCGCGCTTTAACTTTTACTTCAATTCCATCCTTGGCTACGGCGGCAACCATCGGAGTTTCGATCACTCGCGGGTTAACGCTCATTTGTACGGCCTGCAGCACATCCCGTCCGGCCAGGTCAATGGCAGCCGCACGTTCGAAGCCAAGCGCTATGTTCGCACGCTGTGCCGCGATTAAAGCATTGACTACCCGGTCAACATTCCCCCCGGCGAGAAAATGGCTTTCCAATTGGTTAATGGACAGCCCAAGTCCCGCTTTGGTAGCCTTGATTTGCGGATTGACAATCCGGCTGGGAATGACACGACGCAAGCGCATGGCCACCAGGGTGAAAATCCCGACGCGTACGCCGGAGGCTTGTGCGGAAATCCACAGCATCACCGGGAAAAAGCTGAAAAATACGGCCAGCACAATAATAACCAGCGCTGCGATCAACAAAGTAAAAATATCTAGATCAGCCAAATGTAACAACCTCCTGATTCATTTTATTGTTATCTGTCTTAATGAGCCTCGGGGCTCAGCCTGGATCCGGCTCTAGCCGATCTCATCCTCATTAAGTTCGCGGACGACTACCCGTGTTCCTTCTATTTGGGTTACTTTAATTTTCCGGCCTTTATCAATGTAATCCCCAAAGGTGACCACATCAATGCGTTCTTCACCGATCAATGCGGTGCCGGATGGGCGAAGGACCGTTAAAGCCACTCCGTTTTTTCCTAACAGATGGTCTTTGACGGAACTGCTTGTATACCCTTCCTCATTCTTCTGCTCTTCACTCAGAATGAATTTCTTCCATACTCCTTTACGCTTAAAGATCTTAATAAAGATGGCGATCAGGATAATAGCGGGAATCACGGCAATCCCCAACGATTTCAAACCGCTCGCCGTATTATAGGAAGCCATCACAACCCCGCTGATCAGGGAAATGGTACCGGCCGCGGCAAACAATCCAAAGCCCGGAACGACAACTTCTATAATGAGCAAAATGATGCCGAGAACAAATAAAACAATCTCCTCAATCCCGGCAAAACCGGCAATATAATGGCTAAAAAAGTATAAGCCGAACCCGAGAGCCCCCAGGATGCCCGGCAAGCCGAAGCCCGGAACGAACAGTTCAATCGCTACGCCGGCGATACCGATCAGCAATAACAAGGTTTTGGCTACGGGGCTTGTAAGAATCCGGCTCAGGTTCTCCGCTGTGCTCGGTTCTACAAATATGCGCGGAGCCTCCTGTACATTTTTGAAGCTCAGCACTTCTTCGAGAGTTGCTGCGGTATGCTCGGAATAACCGGCTTTCAGGGCGTCATCATAGGAGAGCGAGACCAGTTGTCCCTTAGCAAATGTTCGGCCGGCTTCGGGAATTTCGACCACGATATTTTTATCGACCATTCCCGCAGCGATAACCGGGTTGCGCCCTCTCATCTTGGCAGCCGATTCCATCGATTCTACCCAGTAGGAGATGTGCTTGGCATTATCCACTTCCCTGCCGCTCGCATCCACGATAGCCGCCGCGCCAATGACGCTCCCCGGAGACATTACGATTTCATTGGCATTCAAGGCAATGAAGGTACCCGCAGATGCTGCGTCTCCATGAACGAAAGCGACCGTAGGAATTTTGCTGTCTCTTACGAGGTTCCCAATCTCCATAGCTGCGGTAATCTCGCCGCCTAGCGTATTGATATCCAGGACGATAAGTTGGGCAGAAGCTTCGTGCGCCTCTTTAAAGGCTCTCTCCAGGAAGCTCTGCAGACCGCTTTCAATCGTTTGATGCACCGGGATGATATATACGGCACGGGATGAAGCGGGCTGGCTCTCCGCATGGATTCCTGCAAAGGGCAGCAGCATTAACAACAAAGGCAATAACCAGACCACCTGCATAATTCTTTTTTTGAGCATAGTTCCCCCTCCTTTCTTGGTTTTCTCGCAGCCTTTTACAAAGTACTACGTAAAGTTTTGGCATATGTTTCAAAGCTTAAACAAATTTTTGCAAAAGTCGTCTGCCTTGTAAATATGATTACTCCCGACTGGAAAATTATGTACTGCAACCGCTCCATAGGAACCAGTAAAACATGCCTAGTAGCGGTTTTTGATCCGCAGCCTAAGCTGCGGATCAGAAACCTGTCTGCGTATTCCGTAAGATAGTAAAAAACACCCCTGAACGGGGTGTTTCACCAGTTGTCGGTTTAATTCAGCAGTTGTTGTACCAACTGATTGACGAGCTTGCCGTCTGCGCGCCCTTTTACCTTCGGCATAAGAGCACCCATCACCTTGCCCATTTCCGCTTTGGAAGAAGCGCCCGTTTCCTGGATGGTCTGCTGTACAAGAACTCTAACCTCTTCCTCCGTCAATTGCTGCGGAAGGTACTCGGCAATGACGGCAATTTCTGCTTTAGCAGCTTGCGCCAAATCCTCTCGGCCTGCTTTTTCGAATTCCTGGAGGGAATCTTTTCGCTGTTTGATTTCACGACTTATTATATCAAGCACTTCGTTGTCATCCAACGATCTACGCTGATCGATTTCAATATTCTTGATCGCGGAGCGGATCATTCGGATTACGGAGAGTCTGAATTTATCCTGGCTCTTCATCGCCTGCTTCATATCTTCGTTCAATCGATCACTTAAGCTCATCAATAAGTCCTCCTAGAACTTCCGCTTCCGAGCGGCCTCCGACTTCTTCTTACGTCTAACGCTGGGCTTTTCGTAATGCTTACGCTTTTTTACCTCAGCCAGCACTCCATCTTTAGCGATGGAACGTTTAAAGCGGCGAAGAGCAGCATCTATTGTTTCATTCTTACGAACTTTTGTTTCTGACACCAGATTTCCCTCCCTCCGAACAGACCGTCCAAAACGACTAACACGGGTATCAAACTTCATTATATGTTATAAGGAAAGCGGGTGTCAACCTACCTCCCAACATAACCCAAACTATGCTGCGGCTCCTTGCCCTCACGGCGTTCTTCCGGTTCCTTCAGTTGGTTAAACGAGCGGTTTTTCTTATACCTAGCTTCGCCTCTCCTATTTATTAAGAAACTATTTTTCGAGCGGTTTGCTTCCCGCATGAGAGGAGTTCGGATGAAAATCTATGTTGACAGTTCCGCAGAATTAACCGTTTAAAGGACCCAGCTTCTCGCCGCCCAACAGATGATAATGAAGATGAAACACGACTTGCCCGGCATTCTTGCCGCAGTTATTAAGCAGCCGATATCCGCTCTCATGAACTCCAAGCTGTTTCGCAACCTCTTGTGCGGCGAGATGAATCTCTCCAATAACCTCCAC
Source organism: Paenibacillus residui (assembly GCF_042677205.1). Classification (NCBI taxonomy): domain Bacteria; kingdom Bacillati; phylum Bacillota; class Bacilli; order Caryophanales; family Paenibacillaceae; genus Paenibacillus; species Paenibacillus residui. The sequence goes on along the minus strand of NZ_JBHTIU010000050.1, from coordinate 35,202 downwards.
ATCTTCCTCCTGGACATCATTCATGGTGGCGATGTGCTTCTTGGGAATTATAAGAGCATGAACGGGTGCGGCCGGCTGGATATCGTGAAAAGCAAGCACCTTGTCGTTCTCATAGATTTTCTTCGAAGGAATGGAACCTTCGATAATTTTACAAAAGATGCAATCCATGACCATAATCATCCCTTCGTTTAAATGCATAGTAAGCTTGTTCAGCGATGCCGGGCATCGGTAAAATCAAATGGAGACTGGCCCGTCTAATCATAAACCGGCTGTAGAAGCCGGATTCTTAACAGCTAAAGCGTCCCCGATAAACATAGTTTAACCAATTATAGGATACGTGTTCAACTCATGGAGAAAGAATCACGATTTATTCGGGAAGCGGAAGCCTTATTAGTTATAGCTACAAGCTCTCCACATAAAGCCGACTGCCCTGTCCCGAGGGCTCGGCGGGCTGCACGATCAAGCGGCGGGGAAGGCGTGCCTTCAGCTCAGGCACATGGCTGATAATGCCAACCGTTAAACGGTCGGTATGCAGCTTCTCCAAAGCGCCGATCACCGTATCCAGCAGGTCGGGGTCCAATGTCCCGAAGCCTTCGTCCAGGAAGAAAAATTCGAGCGGATACTGGCCGCTAAGCTGAATCTGGGCAGACAGCGCAAGGGCGAGCGCAAGGGAGGTCAAGAACGTCTCCCCTCCCGACAAGGAGCTGACCGGGCGCCGGATTCCGCCGTTGGCGTCGTCCCGGATAACGAATCCCCCGCTGGAATCGATCTCAATCGCATAGCGCTGACGGGTAAGCTGACCCAGCTTGTGCGAGGCGGAACGGCTCACCTGCATCAATTGTTCCTCGGCTATGAACTCAACGAAAGCATTCCCTCTTAACACGGATTGCAATTTATGCAGCCGCCCGTATTCCTCTTCGTTCCGGGCACGCTTGGCTTCCAGCTCGGTCCAGTGGGCGTGCTTGTTCTTCAGGTCTTCCAGATCCCGCTCCGCTTTGGCACGCTCGCTCAGCGCCTGTTCATCAAGCAGATGCGCCTCTTCCTTCGCTCTCTGGATTTCCTGCCATTGCGCTTCCGTAATGTCGGCCCCGGACAACTGGCCGTCGATATGCTCCAACCTGGCTTCCAGGCGAGACTTCCTGTCCCGATATTCGGCGACTTCGGAGGACCACTGCTGCAGCCGTTCGGGCGTAAGCAGCGCCCTGCGAACCTCCTCTTCCCCGGCAAACGGGGACGGCTCCAGTGCCTTGCGCCAATGGGCCTCGGTCTTGGCCAGCTGCTGATCGGCGGCGCTGCAATCTTGGCCGGAAGCAATGAATTGCCGGTTCAGCTCCTGCAGCTCGGCCCGGACCTTCTCGAGTCTGGCAGCTTGCTCCTTCTCCTCGGCAACAAGCCGTTCCAGACGGCTCTTAACCTCCGAGAGTTGACGATCGACCGGCTCATGGCCCGCCTTCTCCGCTAACTGCTGCTTCTGCATCGAGAGCAGCTGCTCCAGCCCCTTGCGCTCCGTATCCAATTGCAGCAATTCTTTGTCCCGTTCGACCATCTCCGCTTGCAGCTCGTTAAGCTTCGCTAACGAGTTTTCCAGGAAAACAACGCTCTTGTCCAGCCGTTCGTTCAGTTCCTCCCGTTCTTTATCCTTGTGATGCAGAGCGGCAAGCTGCTCCTCCAGAGTGTCCCTGTTCAGATCGGGAAACCTTCGCTGCCATTCCCGTTCCTGAAGATCCATTTCCGCACGGACGGCCTCCAGCTTGCGGACGCCGCCGTCCTTCACGGTGCGTAAAGCATCCTTCCGCGCTGCCAGCTCTCCACGCCGCTGCTCCAGAAGCGTCCACTCTGCGAACAAGTCCCGCATCTGCCCTTCCATACGGGCTAATGCGTTCTTCTCGCCTTCCAGCCGCTCCCGCAGAGCTCGTCCATGTTCAAGCAGCTTGTCGGCCTGCTCCTCCACCTTCGCAAGCTTATGCAAGTGCACCTGTTCGGCCTCATCACCCGATACGTTCGGTCCCGGAACAGATTCTTTGCCGTCCTTGGCGGTCTGACCGATAAAGGCCTCTGCCGATTCCGCATACCGGGCAGCCATGGACGCTCCGCCCTCCGGTGGCGTTGCCGCCTCGGCGGCAGCCGCCGCAGCCTCCTGCAGAGAAGCGCCGCCTATCCGGTCCGCCAGCTTCTCCGCCAAATGGCCGACGGACAGCTTCAGCTGCATGGCCTGTACCTGCAGGTCTTTGGCTTCCTCGGCCACCTGCTTCAGCACCTTGATCTCCCCTGCGTATTCGTGCGCCGTGTGGGCCTGAGCGGGTGCCGGATGATGGAGCGAGCCGCACACCGGGCATGCGTCGCCCGGGCTTAAGGAGGAGGCCAGCATCGACGCCAGCCGGCCAAGCTCCTGCTCCCGCTCCTCCTCCTCAATCCGCCGCAGCCAGTCATTGGCTTCCCGCAGAAGTGCCGCGGCCGACCGCTCCAATTGTGCTGCGGAAGCCGCTTGCCTGACCGTCTCGGACCAGTGAAGCTGCAGGCGGTTCGCCAGACGCTCCTGTCCGGATCGGACTTCCCGCTCCTCCTTCTCCACAAGGGCCAGACGCTCCTCCGCCTCCTGTGCCTCCCGCTCTCCTTCGGCGCGCTGACGGGCCAGCGTTTCCCACTTCTGCTGTGCCTTGGAAGCATCCTGAAGACGCTGCCGCTCCTCGGAAGGGACCTCGACAAGCTGTTTCCGCTCCTTCAGCTCCGTTTGCAAACGAAGGGCCTTGGCATGGATTTGCCGCTCCTTCAGCAGCTCCTCCTCCGTCTTCTGCTTATGCAGAAGAGCCTCCTGTTTACGAGAATCCAACGCATGAAGGGCAGCCTCGCTCCGCCCCGCTTCCTCCGCCAGCCGAAGAGCTTGCTGCAGCTCTTCCATGCGAATGCGCAGTGGAGCTTCATGCTCGGCCAGCCGCTGTCTGGCTTCCGTATACTGTGCCGCCGTCTCGTCATGCATTCGCGACATCCGTTCGAAGCCGGATTTAATTTCATTATGTAACCTTAGCTTCTCGGCAGACCATCGCCGGGCTTCCTCCCATTCCCGAAAGAGCGGATACAGGAGCTCGGCCTGTCCGGCCCGCTGTATTCCTTCCTCCATGGCCCGGATTTCCGGCTCCCTCCCGGCCAGCGCCTGCCATTCCTGGCGGAGTGCCGCTGCCTCCTGCTTCAGCATATATATTTTGCGGCTCTCTTCCCATCTCATGTCTGCCAGCAATCGCAGTTCCCGCTTCTCCTTGGCTTGTTCCGCCGCCGACTGGAAGCGCTGCTCCGCTGCCGCAACCGCCTCCCGGGAGGCGTCCCCGAGCCCCTGCTGCTCCGCCGCCAGTTCCTTGACGGCAGCCTCCGTATCCTTCAGCTTGCGGCTGACTCTCGCATTCAACAAATCGCCGTACTGCTCCAGGTGAAACAACCGCTGCAGCATCTGCCTTCGCTCGCTTCCTTTGAGAGACAGGAACTCGGCGAATTTCCCTTGCGGAAGCACGACGGCCCTCGTAAAATCCTGCATGGATAAGCCCAGAATTTGCTGAATCCGCTGGTTTACCTCGGATGCTTTATCCGCCAGGACGACCCCTTCCCCATTCGCTTCTTCGATCAGACGGCTGATCGTATTGTTCACGGACAATTCATTACCGCGCTTGAACTGCCTTTCTACCCGGTATTTCTTGACCCCTCCCGAATAGGACAATTCGAACACGAAGGAAACGGACAGCACCTTCTCCGCATGGTTCAGAATACCTTGCGTCCCGTTGCTGGCGCGCTCCACTTTGCCATAGAGGGCTAATGTGATGGCATCGAGGATCGTCGATTTTCCGCTTCCCGTCGGCCCGAAAATCCCGAACACGCCCGCGTCGCACAGACGGGTGAAATCTACCTCCTGCTTCTCGCGATAGCTCTGCAATCCGGATAGCGATAAATAGACCGGCCTCATCCTCTCGCCTCCCCTGCTGATTCTGAATCGGAATCCTCTTCGGCATTAAGCAGCTCCATAAACAGACGAATTAATTCCGGTTCAGGTTGGGCTCCACCGGTTTGCCGCGAATAAAAGCGGCTGAACATTTCGTCGATGGGCAGCCTCTCCTGCTCCTCCGGAAGCTGCTCGGAAGCTTGGGTGAAAATCGGGCGGATCTGCACAATCCCGCCTCGCTGCTTGCGCAAGCCCTGAATTTGTTCCATAGTCAGAGCTTCCTCCAGATGGATTTCCAAATCGATCCACGCGGAAGCATCCCTGTTCTCCTCGAACCAGCGGTATACTTGAGCGATTCCTTCCGCCGCTTTCCAACGAACGAGCGGACGCCCGCTGGACAGATAAATCTCCTCCGTCCTCAGTGTTCCACCGGGGGATATATCGAGTACCGTGACTGATTTGGCTTGCCCCGCTTCCGAGAAGCTGTAGGCAAGCGGAGAGCCCGAATATTTGACCGGCACGTCCGCCTTCACCGATTGCGGGCGGTGAAGATGGCCGAGAGCGACGTAATCCGCCGCCGTGCCAAAGGCCTTCGCGTTAACGGTATAAGCTCCGCCTACCTGGATCGGCCGTTCTGAATCGGACTCCGCCCCGCCGAGCACATAAATATGGCTCATGATCAAATTGACCGTATCCTTGGAGAAGCTTTGCGAAGCCTGGCGGATCATGGCCCCGATCCGGTCCGAATAAACGACCTGCAGACTTTCCTCATCCGCGTCCTCGGACAGCAGCTCCTTCAGACGGGATTCCGATGGATACGGCAGGGCGTAGAGCATCGCCCGCTCTCCGGTCCGGCGGATATCCAGCGGCATCGCTTCGGTGCCCGGCAGGCCAAGCAGTGTAATCCCTTGACGGTCAGCCAGAGGTGCGGATGCCGCAAGACGCTCGGGATTGTCGTGATTCCCGGCGATGGCGACAATCTGCCGCGCTCCCCCGTCGGCCAGACGGGATATGCTCTCATAGAACAGCTTCTCCGCCTGGGCCGGAGGATTTACCGTATCATAGACGTCTCCCGCCATCAGCACGAGATCGATCTGCTGATCCCGCACAATCCCGACCAGCTCGTCCAGGAAGGCTTCCTGCTCCTCCAGCCGGCTTCTTCCTTCCAGCGTCCGCCCGAGATGCCAATCGGCGGTATGTAATATTCGCATTAGTCCACCTCCAGTCGCCGCTTTACCTTCCCGCCCATCTCCACGAGATGGGAGCCATCGAAGAAGTACAGATAAATGTCCGACAGCGGCCGTTTCCAAATCTGCTCGACAGCCCGCGCATATAAGCCGAGCTGAACCTTATACCGTTCGGCATGCTCTTCCGGCGGGCGCCCTTTCATCGCATCGGTTTTGTAATCCAGCAGCACAAGCCCTTCCTCATCCTCAAACAGACAGTCGACCACCCCTTGAATGAGTATCGTCTCATCCTTGGCACCCGAAGACGTATTCGGATACACTTCGCCGGCGGGAAGTCCATAGCTGAACGGCACCTCGCGCTGAACCCTTCCCGCCCGCAGCATCCTTTTGCCTGCAACCGTTTGATAGAATCCGGAAATGACCGACGGATCCACCGCTTGGCGCTGCTCTTCGGTCAGCAGGCGAAGCTCCACCATCCGCTCCATTTCCTCGAGAATATCCTTCTCGTCCAGTTCCGGATGAAGCCGCAGTCTTTGCATAACTGCATGGTAGACCGTTCCCTTCTCCGCCGCACTGAGCTGCCACTGCTCTATAAATCGCGGACGGCGAAACAGATGCGCCTGCAGCGAAGAGGGGGCTGCCGCAGGAGCGGCGATATCGTCCGACAGGCTCCATACTTTCTCTTCATGCATTCGTTTGATTTCGGATACGGACGTTTTGGACAGCAGCTTCACGGCATCCGCGAACGGATAAGACCAGGAAAGCCGCCGGTTCACTTCTTCCCTATCCGCGGATTCTGCCGATTCGACCGGCTGCAGGTGCCGGACCGCCTCCATTCTCTCCGCCTGCAGAGCGGAAGCTTCTTCCGCGGCCGCCGCCTCCTGAACGAGCATTGCCGGATAAATAACGGACACCTTCCACTCCGAACGGTCCCTTGCCGCCCAATCCGGTGTCGGATTCAGCATATGCCCCATCTCTCTCAGCGGCTGACAATGCTCGTGCTTGATCAAGGCCGGCCCGATCCAATCCAGGTAGCATTTCGCCTGGGCCAGCTCGTAATCCGGGAGTACCGGCGACTGCAAATCGCTGCGCGCCCATAATTCCAATTGTCTCGACAGCGAACGCACCGTGCCGAGCAGAAATAATTTCTCTCTCGCTCTCGTCAGCGCGACATAGAGCACCCGCATCTCCTCGGCCAGCATCTCCAGCCGCATTCTCCGGCGTATGGCCAGAGTAGGCAGCGAAGGATAGCTGATCCTTTTGTCCAAATCGACATAATAAGGGCCCAGCCCCAATTCCTTGTGAATGAGAAAATGCGAATTCAGGTCCTGACGGTTGAACGCCTTGCCCATGCCCGCCACGAATACGACCGGGAACTCCAGCCCTTTGCTCTTGTGAATGGACATGATGCGGACGACATCCTCCTGCTCGCCCAATGCCCTGGCAGTTCCCAAATCTCCGCCGCTCTCCTGCATCCGCTCGACAAACCGCAGGAAACGGAACAGCCCGCGAAACGAGGTCGCTTCATATTGCCGGGCGCGATCATGCAGAGCGCGCAGGTTGGCCTGGCGCTGAACCCCTCCCGGCATCCCCCCGACGAAATCGTAATACCCGGTCTCCTGATACAGCGACCAGATCAAATCGGCCAGGGAGCTCTGGCGTGCGGCGGTCCGCCACCTCTCCAGACGTTCAATAAATACCCGAAGCTTATGGCGAAGCTCCCGATGCCCGTCGTCCGGATCTTCGATAAACTGCAGCAATGCTTTATAGAAATCCCCTTTGCGGTCAGCCGTTCTAACGATGGCCAGATCATCCGCCCGGAGTCCGACAATCGGGGAGCGAAGCACCCCAGCAAGAGGAATATCCTGATATGGATTGTCAATGATCTTGAGCAGAGAAAGGATAATATCCACTTCTGTCGCCATAAAATATCCCGTATTCAAATCCGCATAGCCGGGAATGCCCTGCTGCCTCAGTTCTTCCATGAAAACCGGCGCCCAACTGTGCGTTGCCCGCAGCAAAATGACGATATCCCGGTACTGTACAGGCCGCAGGCCGTTTTCTCTTTTGTCATATACCTGGAACGGCTCCTCCCCGGTTCCGCCCATCAGTTTGCGAATTTGCAGGGCGATGGACCTGGCTTCCAACTGAGCCGTTTCCATCTCACGGATTTCCTCGGCGAACGAGGAGCTCTCCTTGCCCTGCCCCGCCGCTTCCTCCGCCTCATCCGGGCCGTCCTCCGGCTCCACCGCACGATCCCCGCCGGCACGGTCGATCAGCATCCATTCCACCGGAAGCTCCCGCTTTCCGGGGGCCTGCTCATAATATTCAGCCCCGTACACAAGCTCGGCATCCCGGTCATAGGAGATCTCCCCTACCGTCTCGTTCATGACCTGCTTGAACACAAAATTGACTCCGTCCACCACTTGTCTTCGGCTGCGGAAATTCCGGGCAAGATCTATGCGTCGCCCTTTCCCGCTTCCATCCTGCCGGAAGGAGCGGTATTTCTCCAGAAACAAGCTGGGCTCCGCCAGCCGGAAGCGATAGATGCTCTGCTTGACATCGCCCACCATAAACCGGTTACCCCGATCCTCGCGGGACAGCAATTCGACTATCGCCTCCTGCACCCGGTTGGTATCCTGATATTCATCCAGCAATATTTCCACATACTGTTCCCTGTACTCCAGCGCGGCCTCCGACGGCTTCAATCCGCCTCCCGCATCCGGATCGCTCAGCACCTGCAAGCAATAGTGCTCCAAATCGGCAAAGTCGATCAAGCCTTTGCCCCGTTTCGCCTCCGAGAACCGGACGGCGAACTGGCGCACAAGCTCCACGAGCATGCCCATGACCGGATGCATCGCCTTCAGCTCCGCTTTATACTGTTCGGGCGAGCGGGTGAACAGCTCTTCGCGCAGGGCGTTGAACCGCTCCTTGGCCGTATCCCGGATGGCCTTGACCTTCTCCTGCAGCGACTTATCCAGACCTTCCCCCCGGCATGGCTTCAACCGTCCGAACGAAGCGGTCTGGAACCGTTCATAGAGCGATTCCCAGCTTTCTCCACATAATCCCATTAACTGAGATATCATCGCCGTTTCATCCGCCAGATTGGCCAAATACGGTGCCGGGCCTCCCGGCTGTTCAGCCAGACGGGACGCCTCCTGCAGCAATCCGGCTATTCCTTCCAGCTCCAGCCGGACATCGCGTATGAGGCTGTCAAACCAGAGCGAAGGCTCCATCGTATCCGTATTGAAAAACTCGCACATTTGGTCCAGCCACCGGTCTGGCAAAGGATGGCTGCGCGAGGCATCATAAAGCTGGAGGACCAGCGCAAACACCGCCTCGTCACTTCGGTCCCCTCCAAACCATTCCAGCATGTTCCAGAATTCGCTGGTTTCGTCCTCATGGCTGTAATAATGCTCGAACAGCTCCTCCAGCACATCCTGGCGCAGCAGTGCCGCTTCCGTCTCGTTGGCTATCCGAAAGCCGGGATCAAGCGGAATTCGTTGAAAATGCCGCTGGATGACTTCCAGACAAAAGGAATGCAGCGTCGTAATCGAAGCGCGGTGAATGAGAGCCAGCTGTTTCTTCAAATAGGCGGAATCCGGCTTGTCGTACAGAGCCTTCTCCAAGGCGTCGCGAATTCTCTGCCTCATTTCGGAAGCGGCCGCTTTCGTAAAGGTGGCAACCAGCAGACGGTCGACATCGACCGGATGGTTTTCGTCGGATATCCGGCGAATGATCCGCTCTACGAGCACCGCCGTCTTACCCGATCCTGCGGCTGCGGCAACGAGAATGTTCTGTCCCGTCCGGGTAATGGCCTCCCACTGCTCATCCGTCCAGGCCGATTGAGCCGGCTTGACAGGCGGGGCCTTGGCCTCAATCACATCCGACAAGTTATTTTCCTGCTCTTCATTGCGGTTCATTGTCGGCCTTCCCTCCTTTACTTAAGCTGTCCATCGAAGCAGCGTCCTCCAGACTTGTCCAGATGTCCACGCTGTCCTTTCTCTCGAGAATGCGGAAATCATTGCCCTTAAGCAGCGGGTCGAACTGGCAGACCGGCTTGAAGGGGCAGAAGGTGCAGGCGGATTTCCCCCCCAGGCGAAACGGGGTGATGCTGACATTCCCCTCTGTAATTTCCGTGCCGATGCTGCGGATTTTGCTGCGGACATACCCCCGCAGCCGGTCCCATTGCTCGGGAGTGGCCACCGATGCGGAGGAATAGAAGCTCCCGTCCGTTTTCAAGGCAACGGGGATCAACTGGGAATAGCCGCTCTGCAGGTCTCTGTCCATCAGCCTCACCGCTTCCTCGTCGGCCAGAACGAGCCCCTTCATCTTAAATTGCTTGCGTGTCTCCGCTTCGGCGTCTTCCCGGGAAATCGGATATTTGGTGCGGACCAGCGGGTTATGCACGTGGAAATAGAGCACCCCGGCCGGGCGCGCCTTCTGTCCGAGCCAAACCTCGGAGTGGCTTAGAACGACATCCAGATAGGTAAGCATCTGCAGGGACAATCCATAATAAAGCTCGGCCAGATGCAGCGAGGTTCGGCTCGATTTGTAATCGATGACCCTGAGTAGCAGTCCGCGCTCGCTCTCCGCCCGGTCTACCCGGTCAATTCGGCCCACAATCTCCATCGTGCAGCCGTTGTTCAGCCGGAAGGTAAGCGGGGGCAGCGTCTCCCCGGGCCCAAATCCGAGTTCAAGCCCGACCGGTACGAATCCGCTTCGCTTCGCGTGTTCGGCCAGAATGACGGAAGCCTTCCCGACGATTCCTTTAAGCTTCCTGGCTATGTAGCGGTAGCGGGGGGAGCTGAGCAAAATTTCGCTCTGCAGCCGCGGGGCGAGCCTGTCCACCATTTCGGAGGCCCGATGCTCCAGCTGCTCTCTGCTGAGCAGCGCCCAGTCGGCCTGCTCCTGCTGCAGGGAGCCGATCAGCCCGCTGAGAGCCGCATGGAACAGCTGGCCGATATCAGGCGCCTCCAGCCGGTAGACCCTGCGCTCCGCCAGCCTCAGCCCATGCGAGGCAAACTGGGAAAACGGGCAGGCGACAAACCGCTCCATGCGCGATACGCTGGCTTTCAGCTGGTCGCCGTAGAGAAGCCGGCTGGAGCTTGCGGACAGTGCGGCTTCGGCATTGCTAAAGTCAAGTGCCCGGACCATCATCTCCAGCTTGTCCCGCCATTGGGGCCGTTGCTGCAGCCAGTTGTAGACCTCCCACCAAAATTCGGCCATCTCCTCCCCCTTCATCCACTGCTTCATCCGGATGAATAAGTGGGAGACGGCTTGTCCCGGAGGGGAAATAAACTGCATTTGCTCCTCCTCGGACAAGGAGGAGTCCGGTTCGGCCAGCAGCAGCTTCTCCTTGACGGATGGAAACAGAGCCTGAATCTGCTGGATGATTTCTGAAGGCAGCAGCGCCCTTCCTTCTTCGTCCGCAAGCGGGTAGCTCAGCCACAGGTGCTCGGAAGGTGCACATAGAACCGAATAGATGAGCAATTGCTCATCCAATTGCCTGCGCCGGCCTCCGTCTGCAAGCTTCACTCCGGCTTCCCGCAGAAACTCGCGTTCATTCTCGGACAGTATTCCGTCCATGTTGATCTTGGCCGGCAGCACACCGTCATTAACTCCCAGTACGAAACAATACTTCACGCGTGTGGAACGGGTCCGGTCAATGGTTCCGATCAGCACCTGATCCAGCGAAGGAGGAACAAGCCCCATCCTTATGCTGTCCAGTCCGGAATCGACCATCTCCGCAAACATCTCACGCCCGATACTCTCCTCGCCCAGCATCTCCACCAGCTGGTCGAGCAGTTCAACTATCCTGTCCCATACCTGGGAATGCTCGCGGGCTTTCTCCGGGTTGCCATTCCGGATGCATTCCTCGCTCCATCGCTCCAATCGTTCGGGGACCTGTAAATCTATCAGCAGCGCATACAGCGCTTCTGCCATTTGCCGGACGTTCTCCGCCTGCGAGAAGCTTCTCTGGAAAGCGGACAGCGGCTCCGTCACCAATCTGCGGCAGGCTTGAATTCGTGCAACATACTCGGGATCGGGGCGATATCCGGTTATCCCGTCTTCCTCCTCAAGGGCGGCCTGCACCCTGAACTCCCATGCCCTGTCATCCAGCCAGCGCGATCCTTGAATTCCGGCCGCTAGAACGTAATTTTCCAGCTCGTCCATAGCGTGTCTCGTAACGGGGTTCTCCCCGGATTCCGTCAGCGGCAGGAAGAAATCCGTCTTCACACAGCGGAATACCGCATCATAACGCCAATTCCGGATGACGACTTCCAATGCGGAACGGATGAACTCCGCCAGCGGATGGTGAAGAATCGGGCGCTTCTGATCTATAAAATGAGGGATACCGAACTGCTGAAGAACGGTGGTCAGCAAATCCCCGTACCCGTCCATATCTCTTACCATAATGGTCATGTCCCGCCAGCGGAGCCCGCGGTCCGCGGCCAGCCGAAGCATCTGTCTGGCCACCCCTTCTACCTCCGCCTTGCGATGAACCGCCGACCGGATCGACAAACCTTGCGGCTCGGTCCCGTCAAGCTGCCGTTCCCGGTAAGCCCGCTTGGCCGCGGACAATCGATGCTCATAATGGCGTTCCAAATGAGCCAGCATCGCATTCGCGGCATAACGCGGAGGCGTTTCCTGCGCCAGCCGGATAATCCGCGGATTCGGCAGACCAACGGCTTCCATACGCTCCCGAAGCCGTATCATCGTCATCGCCGTTGGATAAAATAAATCCAGCTCATTCGGCTGTTCCCCCGCATCATAAGGCTTGTCCAGACAGAGGGTGACCGTAACGCTGCGGCAATGAAGCATGCATTGGACCAGAGCGGCGTGCTCCAACGGAGTGAATCCGAAGAAGCCGTCCACCCAAATATCCGCCTCCCGGATCCAGGGACAATTCCTAAGCTGAGCCGCCATCCGCTCCACGAAGGCGTCCGCATCCAAATATTGTTTAGTTAATTCCTTCTCGTAATCTATGTATACTTTCAGCAAATCTTCCAGCTTCTGCTCCAGAGTCCCGGGCTGCTCCGCCAACAACGGGGTCAGCCGCTCATGCTGCTGCGCGAGTTCATCGGGAGTGATGCACTGTCTCTTCAGTTCGCTGAACAGCGACAGCACCTCTTTGGCAAATCCGACCTGTGCGACAGAATGCCGGAATAGCCGGAGATTATCCTTATGCTTGTTAAGAATCCGCTGCAGCAGCATGGTCTTCCCGGTTTCGTCAATCGGAATCCCCGCGGTTCCTCCTGTTTCCTGCATGATGCGCCAAGCCAGTCTTGGAAAGCTATATACTTGAGCACGTATCGTTCCGGATAAACCGGGTGCGGACACCAGCGCCTGCTCCGCCTGATAGGTTGCCTGCTCCGGGACAAGGAGAATAAGCGGTCTGCCGTCCGGTTCCTTCTCCAGCCGTTCGCGGATTTCCGTCAGACACAGCTCGCTCTTGCCGCTGCCCGCCCGACCGATGACCATCCTGATATCCATGCGTCGTCCCCCTTCGCTTTGTCTATTTATTCTATCATATTTCCTTGCAGATAGGGAGATCATCCGTTCCCATCAGACCCGGTCCAAAAACTGGAGATAGAGAGCCCTGCCCTGCAATCCAGGCCGGATCAAATGAAAATTTATGAATTTTCAATATCCGTTCACAATTGATTCACCGTATCCAAATCATCCAGTAAATTCCTGTGCTAAAATATACAAGAAGCCTTCTACGCTTTCGAATACCTTCTTCGAATTCCAACTGATCTTTGCATGAACCTTTCCTGCATCAGTCATACTCCTGTTGTAAGCCCCCTTTAGCTCCTGGCTCCCTGCTATCCACAAATCCATCCCGAATCCTCCACAGCCTAATGTCAGCATTCTCGTTATACGGGACGATCGGGGAGCTATTTTGCCTCTGAGGAAATTCGGAAACGAACCGGAATCACGTCAATGAATTTATTAATCAGAAATCCGATTAAAGGAAAGGACGGATGAACAGATGAGCAAAAAACGCAATCCTGCCGAAGGTTCGGAACAACCGCTGCCCCAGCAGCTCGCTGAGGATGCTGTACCGTCGTCCGACAAGATGACTCACACATGGATGGAGGAAATTTACCGGGATTTTGAAGAGAGGGGCGGCATGGACGACCTGCCAGGCAAGGGCAAGCCTCTGAAGCTGGAGGATGGCGATGTGCTGAGCTCCATTCTCAAGAACGCCAACTACCTTCCTCCATGGGTGGAGCTGCGTATGGAAATACGCGGCCGGCTGCTCCGTATCTGCAACCGGATTAAAGCGGGGGAGAAGGAGGATGCGGAACTGAATCGGGAGTTGGAGGAAATTAACCTTAACATCAGAAAATATAATCAAATGGTTCCCAGTCCTCTTTTGCAGCGCAACAAAGTATACTTGGAGACCGTTAAGACACAATTGGATAAATGGGATTAAGCGGCTAAGGGCAGGCTTGTATCATGGATCTCCTTTTTCAGACATATACATGGACTAACTATGAAAAAGGAGACAGGCCGTCATGTTTACGACTATATTTATCCCTATGGCGCTGGGGCTGGCTGTTTTTCTGCTCGGCATGAAAGTGATGGAAGCCGCGCTCCATCAATGGGCCGGTCAATATCTGAAAACCTTGCTGGAGAGATTTACAAAAACACCGCTTCGCGGAATGATCGCTTCCACCGGCATTACTGCGGCGATGCAGAGCAGCACAGCCGTTACCGTGATCACGATCGGCCTCGTCAATGCAGGGCTAATGCGCTTTCCGCAAACGCTCGGCATCATACTGGGTACGAATATCGGAACGTGTCTGACCACGGAGCTGATCGGCCTGAATCTGCACAAGCATTCCCTGAGCATATTCATGGTCTCGCTTGTGATCTGGCTTTCCACATTCGTCCTGCCCGACCTTCCCGCTTATCCGCAATTATGGAAAAGGCATGTCCGCAACGGGGCGTTGGCTGTTGTCGGTTTCTCCTGCATTCTGCTAGGTCTGGAAGTGATGCAGTCCATTATCCCCCATCTGCGTTCGCGCGGTTTGTTCGCCTGGTTCGTGCAGCAATCCCAGAGCAGTCTGCTGTGGGCGATGATTGCCGGGGCCATCCTGACCGCTATCATTCACAGCGGTGTACTGACCATTACAATGGCTATGTCGCTGGCCTCCGTCCAAGTCATCTCCCTGGACGTCGGAATCGCCATCATCATCGGCGCCAACGTTGGAACCTGCGTAACGGCCCTCATTGCCAGCATCGGCGGAAGCCGGTACGGCGGATATGTAGCCTGGACGCATATTTTGCTTAACGTCGGCGGGGCCCTTCTGTTCTACCCGCTGATAGGCTCCCTCGGCACCATCGTCAGTTGGATGGCGGATTCTCCTTCCCTGCAGGTCGCCCGGGCCCAGACGATTTTCAATATCGCTTGTTCGTTGATCGCTCTTCCGCTCTGTTATACACCGCTTATTAGAAGACTGAAGTGATCGGCCGGCGGGAGCCCCGGCCTAGTAATCTTCCATTCCCTGCAGCCCGCTAACGATAGCGATGCCGGAGCTGGTGCCGATCCGAGTGGCTCCCGCCTCCAGCATCGCTATCGCCGTTGCGGCGTCGCGTACGCCTCCGGATGCTTTGACCCCCATGGAAGAAGACACAGACTCCCTCATTAACCGGACAACCTCTGCCGTTGCTCCTCCCGGGCCGAATCCGGTGCTTGTCTTAACAAAGCCTGCACCGGCCTGCTCGGCCAGGCGGCAGCCCGCTCTTACCAGCTCGCTGTTCAAATATCCCGTCTCCAGAATGACCTTGACTACGGCTTGTCCCTCCACCGCTGCAACCACCTGTTGAATATCGGCTTCCACCTCTGTGAAACGATGATCCAGCAGCATTCCGATGGGCAGCACCATATCGATTTCAGCAGCACCCCATTTCACGGACTGGGCAGCCTCATACGCCTTGACCTCGCTGCCGTTGGCGCCGTGCGGAAAACCACAAACCGCGCTTATGCGAACGTCTGAGCCTTGGAGCTGTTCCCGGCAATAAGCCACCCACCCCGAATGAACGCATACGCTGTAGAAATGGTGACGAACAGCCTCTTCGCACAGGGTACGAATGGCTTCTGCCCGTGCATCCGGCTTAAGCAGTGTATGATCGATCGTCCGGGCCAGAGTGCTTCTATTCCATTCCATCGCTGCTCACCTCTATTCCCAGCTTCTTCAACGCTTTGCACAGTACGGAATCGTTATTGCTGTAGCCATACTGGATCTGCTGACGCCAAGCTTCCACAGGCTCCAGCCACTCCACTCCGCGGATTTCCTCCACCTGGGCCTGAAGATTCCCGCCGATGCCGCGAACCAGAAAATAATGGACCTCCTTATCCATATTGCCGTGCTTCGGATGGGAGAACTGATAGGAAATCGTCTCGATCGGCTCGATGATCTCGCCTTCAATGCCGGTCTCCTCGGCGATTTCCCTCAACGCCGTCTGCTCCTTCGTCTCACCCGGCTCCATCTTTCCCTTCGGCAGAGTGATTTTACCGTAACGGTCCTGGATCATTTGAATCCAATACCTTCCGTCCTCTTCTTTAAAGACAACACCGCCCGCTGATACCTCCACCGGCGTTCCTCCCTTTCATTATGAAAATTAAGAAGGATTTCATTCTGGCGAACAGAACGAAATCCTGGTACGGTTGGCGCGCTATGATGCGGCTCGTTCCTCAAGTTAAACGACCGCAGACCGGGCCGAATCCAGCGTAGTAACATCAGAGCCGAGGCATTCGTTAACCCCTGCTTCATCGATCCTTACACGCACGAGCTGGCCGATCAAATCCTCGCTCCCCCGGAACACAACCTGCAAATAATTATCTGTATAGCCCATCAGAAGGCCGCTGTCCGGCGCTTCTTTATAAGGGCGCTCCGGAATAACCTCCAGCACCTGCCCGACGAACGGCTTGGCATAAGCCAGCTGCATTCTTTCAGACAAATCGATCAGTTCATGGACTCTCCGGTTCTTGATTTCTTCATCCACCTGATCCTCCATTCGGGCGGCCGGCGTGCCAGTCCTCTTGGAATAGGGGAATACGTGCATTTCCGCGAACTGCATTTGCTCCATGAACCGGTATCCGTTCGCGAACATTTCTTCCGTTTCACCCGGGAAGCCGACAATGACATCGGTCGTAATCGCAGCGTCCGGCATGATCCGGTGAATCTTCTCGATCTTGCTGCCGAATTCAGCCGTCGTATATTTGCGGCGCATCCGCTTCAGCACCCGGTCATCTCCCGCCTGCAGCGGCACATGAAAATGCCGGCACATTTTATCCGAGCCCTGCAGCACCTCGAGTACCTCGTCCGTGATTTGGCTCGCCTCTATCGAGCTGATCCGGACCCGGTTCAGCCCGTCAACCTTGTCGAGATCCCATAGCAGCTTCGCCAGGCTGTAGCCCTCCAGATCCTCGCCATAGCCTCCGGTGTGAATCCCGGTCAGGACGATCTCTTTATACCCGGCGTCCACCAATTGTCTGGCTTGGGCCAAGACGCTTTCCGGTCTGCGGCTGCGAAGAAGGCCCCGCGACCAGGGGATGATGCAGAAGGTGCAGAAATTGTTGCAGCCTTCCTGTATTTTCAGGAATGCCCGGGTACGGTCTGAAAATTCCGGAACATCCAGCTCCTCGAACTCCCGGGTTTTCATAATGTTGCGCACCGCATTGATCGGCTGGCGCTCCTGGCGGAAACGGTCAACCAGGGGGATGATTTTGTCCCGATCCTGGGTGCCTATCACAATATCTACCCCGGGTATCGCCGCGACCTCTGCGGGCGAAGTTTGGGCATAGCAGCCGGTGACCGCAATGATCGCATCCGGATTGCGGCGGATGGCCCGGCGGATCACCTGCCGGCTTTTTTTGTCGCCGGTATTGGTTACGGTGCATGTATTGATTAAATAAACGTCGGCCTTCGTCTCGAAGTCGACCTGCTCGTAGCCTTCTTTCTTGAATAGCTGCCAAATTCCTTCCGTCTCATAGAAATTAACCTTGCAGCCTAAAGTATGAAAAGCAACACTTGGCATAATTAACCTCCCATCTCTCCGCTTTCGTATAATATGCAAGCCAAAGCCACCATAGCGGCCGTCTCGGTACGGAGAATTCGCTTGCCGAGGCTGACCGGAATGCATCCTGCCGCCTCCGCCTCGGAAGCCTCCCGTTCGGTAAATCCCCCTTCGGGGCCGATCAGGATAACTACATGCAGTTCTTGCCCGTGATCGCGGGCTTGGGCTAGCCTGTCCCGAAGCAGGGGACGAAGCTGCCGGGTTTCTTCTTTCTCGTAACAAAAGAGAGCCAGATCCGCCTCCCGGGCCCTCTTAAGCACCTGCTTCCACGTTACCGGCAGGCTAAGCTCGGGAATCCGGGTACGATGCGCCTGCTCTGCGGCTTCCTTGGCAATTTTGGCCCATCTTTCCAAACGCTTGGCTTCTTTCTTCCCGTCATATTGAACAATCGTCCGTTCCGAAACGAACGGAAGGAAGCCTGCTGCCCCGATCTCCGTTCCTTTCTGAATGACGATCTCCATCTTGTCGCCCTTGGGCAAGCTTTGCGCAATCGTAACCCGGACAGACGGCTCGCTATCCGATCCCAGCTCCCGGACCAGAACCGCCTGCACCCGCTGCTCCTCCAGGGCGGAAATCTCCGCAATCCACTCCCGGCTGATGCCGTCACAGCAAATGATTTGATCACCGATCCCGGCCCGCATGACCCGGATCAGATGTCGGGCATCGTCTCCCGTTATTTCCACGGAATCGGCCGTAAACCGTTCCGGCGGTATGAAGTATCGCTGCATAGCTTTGCTCGCTTTCTAAACAAATATCACCTTTCATCATACAACTTTTGAGCCTTAAATGCTACTGCCAGTGTCCCGTATCGCGTACCAATTTCAACCGGAAGGGGGCTTCCCAGCGCCGTGTCGAAAACGGGCTGGAAGCCGACGAACGAAGGCCGGTCCTCTCTACTCTTGCGGAACGAGGGCCAAGCTTACTCCCGAATCAACCGATCTTAAGAAAAGTGGCCCAATGGATGGCCTTGCCGAAGATGACCTGAAAAACAGAGTCCATCCCGAACAACAGGGGCACCCATAGAGAGAAAAACGGCCCCAAGGTGACGTTGTACAGCGGTCGGATGAAAACAATAAGCAAAAAGAGAAAGAAGGCCCACTGCTCAAATTGCTGCAGCTTCAACCGGGTATGGACCGGAAGGAACTCCTGCACGATCCGGTATCCGTCGAGAGGCGGCAAGGGCAGCAGATTGAACAGAAACAGAATCAGGTTCATAAAGATCAAGAGGCTCAAAAAGACTCGCACCGCCTCGAATACACCGGGGCTCATCAGGTCAAACAAGCCGAAATAAGCCAATAGATATGTTAATAGAATACCGATAAAAGCTATGACCAGATTGGCAAGCGGCCCGACGGCGGAAACAATGATGCTCATTAAACGCGGTTTGCGGAAGCTGCTTCGCCTGACAAGCACCGGCTTGGCCCAGCCGAAGCCGACCAGAAAGATAAGGATGGTCCCGAGAAGATCCAGATGAACCTTGGGGTTTAATGTGACCCGGCCCATCGAGCGCGGGGTCGGATCGCCGAATCTGTCGGCGGCGTAAGCATGCGCGAACTCGTGCAGCGTGAAAGCGATCAGGAGCACGAGAAAAACAAACGGAATTTGCTCCAGCGGAAATCTCAAAAAATTTTCCAAAACGGGTCCCTCCGCCCTCTACAATTTTCGCGCAACAAGAGCGACCCAATCTTGTTCCTGGTAAGTTGCCTCTATGACAAAGCCATGCTCTGTCAGCGCTTGTTCCACTGCCGCCTGCTTGGGCGCTATGATCCCGGATGCGATATAGACTCCTCCGGGCTGCAGGGCTTCGTAAACATCCCCTACGAATTGCAAAATGATTTCCGCCAATATGTTGGCTACCACCACCTGCACCGGGAGCCGGACCTGCGCTGCCTCCGAAGCCGGGGCTTGTCCTTTCAAAGCCCCGAGAAGATCGCTTTGCATGACGTGAATCTGCTCCTCCAGACCGTTCAATCTGGAATTCTCCGCCGCACTGGAAACGGCCACAGGATCCAGATCAAGCGCGAGCACTGCTCTCGCTCCCAGCTTGGCTGCGGCAATCGCAAGCACTCCGGAGCCGGTGCCGACATCGATCACATCCTCACCGCCGCGAATGACCTTGTCCAATGTTCTAAGACAAAGAGCCGTTGTCGCATGCGTTCCCGTACCGAAGGCCATACCGGGATCCAGCTCCAGAACAATTTCCCCGGGAGACGGAGTATAGTCTTCCCACGTTGGCTTGACCGTCAATCGGTCCGAAATCCGCAAAGGCTTATAGTACTGCTTCCAGGCAGTGGCCCAATCCTCGTCATCCACAAGAGTATGCCCGAATACGGGCGAGCCTGTGTCAATATCGAACTCTTCCAATTGCGCTACCGATTGCTTCAGCTTCGCCAACAGGCTATCCATGTCCGTTCCTTCGGGATAGTAGCCTTTAATGATGGCCCGGCCCTCCGGAATATCGTTCAAAGGAAGCTCATACCATTGCCCCAACGATGTGTCGCGAGGCTTGTTGAGCGTTCCGGATTCCTCAATCGAAACTCCACCCGCCCCAAGCTCATGCAAAAAATTAGTAATCATTTCAACGGCTTCTTCTGTCGTATCTACCGTAACTTCATGCCAACGCATGAAAACCCTCCTATCCATTCGGCAACTACGCCGGGAAATACATTAAGGTCTATTGTACTACATCCTATACACCAGTAAAACTTTTTTGGCAGATAAATATGAATATGGCATATAGGAGCTAAATGGTTGTTACGGCAGAAGAAAAACCGGGGAAAAACCCCGGTTTTGACAGATTGACATGCCTGCAGCATGAGGGGGATGCGCTTCGATAAGCCTGCCTTCGTCCGTCTTTAATGATTTAGAGCATCTGGGTAAGGAGAATGCCGAGCATCCGTTTCTATGTTTTCCAATATAGGGCCCCCACGGCTCTCAAACAAGGCCGCCGCTTTCCTCGATTACTTTTAAAGCTTGCTGGTGGATATCTTCCTCAACGACGGCCGTGAGCAAAATATCCCTGCCCGTAACCACATCCTCCTGGCGGCCGTCGCTCATTCCGCTTGCAGTTACATCGGCCGCAATCAGTTCACCCACATCCTTATTGGACACATCGGCATCGGAGGTCAGAGCTCCAAGTCCGCTGACATTCCCGGTTAAAGGATTGAACGTTTCTTCCACCGGCTCGCCGGGAAACCGGCTGATCCGATCGATCTGCACATCGACCGCGCGCATCGCCTTTAGTTTGGACGCCACTTCCTCGGCTTCCTCCGGGCTTTTGAAATAGGCCAAAATATTTTTCTCCGCCATCAGGACTCCGCCCTTTCGTCCGCCGCTTCCGCTCTTGCCAAAGCCTCCAGATCGTCTTCATCGGCGAGCTCTCTCGAGAATTCAACATCCTCATTTCTGGCTATCGGCAAGTTCTTGTCATTCATTGTTTGCCGGTCTTGCGGGTTTTCTCTTTCCTTCATCACTTTAGTCCATCCTCCCTTATCACTGTTTCCTCTAAATCTCTGATGACCAGCGGCATCCTGCTTAAGTTAAAAACTTCGCGCCGCTTTTGTTCCATTATGCCTGCCGCCTTCCGGTATCGTTTATAACGATGTATAGGAGTTTTAACGGACCCTAGAAACCTTAATGGCTCCAGAAGGGTCTTTCGGTAATTTTAACGGACTCGAATGACCCTATTCCCAAGAAATTCACACGAAAGTAGGAATTCCAAGCAATAAGCGCAGCTGTGTCCGTTAATCTAAAAAAACGCCTATTTTGACGAAATAGGGTCTCCCGGTTCCGTTACATTTTCGCTGCTGGACTTTTCACTATCTTTTGTCATGACATTTAGATTTCCTTGAGTTTGCAATGGCCTCTGCCGGGGCGGATTTCCCTGATCCCGCATAGTTTAACCTTCCCTTCCCCTGTTCATGCAAAAATCTGTCCAATTCAGGCAAAATCAACTAACAAGGATGGCTGTCGGTGAGCAGGCTCTCGTTCTATAAGTACTTGTTGAAGGATAAATTAGGGAGGCCAAATGAACGATGTGAAATTCCTGTTCGTCGGAATGCGGACCAGCTTATTTAGTTCGTGGACAAGATTCGCCTGATTCATTTTCCTTGGCGAGACACACAAGGCTCATAATCATGCTAGGGTTTCAAATCCATGCAAAAAGGACCGAATCGTCCAAGACGACCGGTCCCTTCAATGATTCCGCTATTAATCCCCGAGGAATGCTTTCTTCATCCGCTCGAAAATCGATTGATTCTGCTCGTGCGTCTTCTCTCCGCTAAGCTTGGAGAAGGCGCGAAGCAATTCCTTCTGTTCTTCGTTCAGATGGGTCGGAGTGACCACAACGACCTTCACATGCTGGTCTCCCTGGCCGTAGCCCCGCAATCTCGGAACCCCTTTGCCTCTTAATCGGAAATAGGTGTCTGTCTGTGTTCCCGCCGGGATTTTCAGCTTAACCTTCTCCGTCAGTGTAGGAATTTCTATTTCATCGCCCAGCGCGGCCTGGGTGAAGGTGAGGGGAACCTCACAATAGATATCGTCGCCCTCACGCTCGAAAAATTCATGAGGCTTCACACGAATAACGATGTACAAATCTCCAGGCGGGCCTCCGCGCGTTCCGGGCTCCCCTTCGCCCGATACCCGAAGCTGAGCACCTTCATCCACACCGGCCGGGATTTTAACGTGAATTTTTCTCCGTTTTTTCACTTTGCCCGTACCGTGGCACTCGCCGCATTTTTCCCGAATGATCTGCCCTTGCCCATTACACTGCGAGCAGACCCTTCGGTTGACAATACGTCCGAACGCCGTATTCTGAATGACTTCCTGCTGACCGGTTCCCTTACAGCCCGGACAGGTGTCCGGCCGCGTTCCCGGCTTTGCCCCGGAGCCATGGCAATGATCACAGGATTCCGTCCGCGGGATTTCGATGTCGGTCTCTTTCCCGAATACCGCCTCTTTGAACTCGATCGTCATGGAATATTGAAGGTCGCTGCCTCGTTGGGGGGCGTTAGGATTCCTTCTGCCGCCTCCGCCGAAGAACATATCGAAGATATCTCCGAAGCCTCCGAAATCCATTCCTTCGAAACCGCCGCCACCCATTCCCTGGTTAGGATCTACATGGCCGAACTGGTCGTAAGTGGCCCGTTTCTGGGAATCGCTCAGAACATCATAAGCTTCCTTAACTTCTTTAAACTTCTCTTCCGCATCCGCTTCTTTATTCACGTCCGGGTGGTATTGTCTCGCCAATTTCCGGAACGATTTCTTGATCTCCTCGGGAGTCGCGTTACGATCCACCCCAAGCACTTCATAATAGTCGCGTTTACTCACTTGTTCACCTCTTTCCGCCGGTGTTCTGGAGGCTGCCTTATCCTAAGAATGATGACAGAATGTCAAAAAAGCTCCCTACAGCAAGGAAAGTCAAAGTCAGGCCGGTCCCGACTTTGACCTCCTTCAGTCAAATCCACAACCAAAGAACAATTCGGATATTACTTTTTATCCTTGTCGTCCACCACTTCGTAATCGGCGTCCACTACATTCTCTCTGCCTTTGGCCTCTTCTTTAGCCCCTTGCTCCGGATTCTGTCCGGCTTGAGCCTGTTGAGCCTGTTCATACAGCTTAACCGACAATTGTTGAACAACCTGGGTCAGCTCTTCGGTCGCTTTCTTAATCGCATCTATATCATTGCCTTCCAGAGCCTGCTTTACTTTATCCTTCGCTTGGTTGGCTTTGTCGATTTCAGACTGGTCTACCTTATCTCCCAAATCTTTGATCGTTTTGTCGACTGTGTATACCAATTGATCCGCTTCGTTGCGCGCTTCCACCATTTCTTTGCGCTTGCGGTCTTCCTCCTCATGCGCTTCAGCTTCCTTCATCATGCGGTCGATTTCTTCATCCGTCAAACCGCTGGAAGATGTAATGGTAATCTTCTGGCTTTTACCCGTGCCTTTATCCAATGCAGATACGTTCACAATACCGTTGGCATCGATATTGAACGTAACTTCGATTTGCGGAATGCCGCGCGGTGCAGGAGGGATATCTCCGAGCATGAATCGGCCCAGCGTTTTATTGTCCGCTGCCATTGCTCTTTCCCCTTGCAGAACGTGGATTTCCACACTCGTCTGATTATCTGCGTAGGTGCTGAAAATTTGCGATTTGCTGGTCGGAATCGTCGTATTGCGGTCGATCATCTTGGTGAAGACGCCGCCTGCGGTTTCGATTCCAAGGGAAAGCGGAGTAACGTCGAGAAGAACGACATCTTTGACATCACCTGTCAATACGCCCGCTTGAATCGCTGCACCCAGTGCAACCACTTCGTCCGGGTTAACTCCTTTGTGAGGCTCTTTGCCGGTCAATTTCTTAATTGCCTCCTGAACGGCCGGTATACGCGTTGAGCCTCCGACCAGTACGACCTTCTGAATATCGTTAGCGCTGAGGCCGGCATCGCTTAACGCTTGGCGGGTCGGTCCGAGAGTTCTCTCTACCAAATGAGCTGTCA
This sequence comes from Paenibacillus residui, assembly GCF_042677205.1. Lineage (NCBI taxonomy): Bacteria > Bacillati > Bacillota > Bacilli > Caryophanales > Paenibacillaceae > Paenibacillus > Paenibacillus residui. The sequence goes on along the minus strand of NZ_JBHTIU010000050.1, from coordinate 11,501 downwards.
ATTCCTCGAACTTGGCGCGGGACAGATTCATCTCGAAGTGCTGAGGCACTCCGTCCACCATCGTAATAAACGGAAGAGAGATTGTCGTCGTCAGCACGCCGGACAACTCTTTCTTCGCTTTCTCCGCCGCATCCTTCAGCCGTTGAACAGCGGCTTTGTCCTTGCTTAGATCAACGCCCTGCTCTTTCTTGAATTCTGCAACCATATAATCCATGATCGCTTGGTCAAAATCGTCTCCGCCCAGCTTGTTATCACCGCTGGTGGCCAGCACTTCGAAAGTTCCATCGCCCAGTTCGAGAATGGACACGTCGAACGTTCCTCCGCCCAAGTCATAAACCAGGATGGTCTCCTCTTCTTTCTCCAGACCATAGGCCAGAGCTGCGGCTGTCGGCTCGTTGACGATACGCAGCACTTCAAGTCCTGCAATTTTGCCCGCATCCTTGGTTGCCTGACGCTGGCTGTCGTTAAAATAAGCAGGTACGGTAATGACGGCTTGCGATACCGTGCTTCCCAAATAAGCTTCTGCGTCGGCCTTGAGCTTCTGCAGAATCATCGCGGAAATTTCCGGAGCTGTGTAGTCTTTGCCGCCAATGCTCACTTTATGGTTAGTCCCCATATAGCGCTTAATGGATGCGACTGTTCCATCAGGGTTGGTAATCGCCTGACGCTTGGCGCTTTCACCGACCAGTCGTTCGCCGTCCTTCTTGAAGCCGACGACCGAAGGTGTGGTGCGGTTTCCTTCCGGGTTAGGAATAACAACCGCTTCGCCGCCCTCCATTACAGCCACGCATGAGTTTGTTGTTCCCAAGTCAATACCGATTACTTTACTCATACTACTCCTACCTCCTCAAATATGTCATATGCCGTTGAATGCCGCTTAGTGCACGAAAAGCTTACATGCTGACCTTGACCATGGAAGGACGAATAACCTTTTCTTTCAGCACGTAGCCCTTCTGCAATTCTTCAACAACGATTCCTTCTTCATATTCTTCCGATTCCACCTGCATAACCGCCTGGTGGTACTCCGGATTAAAAGGCTGGCCTACCGCTTCAATCGGCTTCAGTCCTTCCTGTTGAAGCACTTGATCCAATTGGCGGAAGGTCATCTCCAGTCCTTTGACGAGCGCATCGAAATCTTTAGTTCCCTTGCTGGATTCGATCGCCCGTTCGAAATTATCGACAACCGGCAGAAGCTGCTCGATCAGATTCAAAGAAGCATATTTGGCAAACTCCTCTTTCTCTTGACGGGTTCTTCTGCGGAAATTATCGAAATCGGCCTGGGCTCTCAGATAGCGCTGGTAGTTTTCCTCCGCCTGCCTGCGAAGCTCCTCCATACGTTCGTCGGCGCCCTCCTCGGCATCTGCCTGCTCTCCGGCAGAGCTTGCCTGGGCCGACCCGTCCGAAGCGGCTTCCGTCCGGCTGTCCTCCGGCTTGTCTGATCCGGCTTCACCTTCTATGTTATCCTTCTTCAGGTTGTTATCCTCTTCTATAACGGCTGCATCTTTCTCTTGTTCACTCACGAATGTTTCACCTCCTTAATAGCGTTACACTGGAAGCATTGATGATTTATAGAACTTTTCCAACGCTATAAATCCGACTTCCACATTCCAGAATTTCTGACTTAATCACGTTCCGTGTAACCCGGCTTCATCTTAACAACGGTATGAATTCTTAGAATGGCCGAAGCTACTTCCCCCGCCGCTTGGATGGCATGGATCTTGACCAAAGCCGGATCGACAATCTCCCTCTCGAGACAATCGATCAGCTCCCCGGTATCGCAATCGATACCGATGGCATCGGAATTCGTCTCCGCTTGGCTAGCCTTGGCCAGCTCCACCTTCTCCAGCGGGTTGTAGCCTGCGTTAACGACTATTTGTGCAAGAGGCTTGCGCAGAGCGCGGGCGACGGCCGACAAGCCGAACGCCTCCATTCCGTGAACCGTCTCGCGATACCGTTCGATTTCCCTTGCGGCTGCCAGCTCGATGGTTCCTCCGCCGGGTACATACCCCCCGCGAAGTGCGGCCTGGACTGCAGCGGCCGCATCCATCGCGATCCGTGACAGCTCGCCGCCGACTTCGCGGGTGCTGGCTCCCACCAGAATCGAGACGGCCGGACGGCCTCCGCCTTCTGCTATTTTAACCTTCTCCAGCCGCTCGTCATACCCGATTTTGCCGGCGCGGCCAAGAAAGACCTCTAATTCTTCCGGTGATTTCTCCAAAGCGGCGCGGCGGACCGGCCTGGCTCCGGTAAATTCACACAATAACCGCAGCTCCCGGCGGGGAACCCGTGTCAGTAGGAAGATTCCGCGGTCGGCGCAAAATTGTTCCGCTTCCGGATCGGCACCGCGGTCGACCGCGATGACGCCGATCCCCAGCTTCGCCAATTGTTCAAGCTGGCTTCGGAATCTGTTCCTTCGGAGCATATATTCTTTAAATCCCGATTCGGTCTTTAAAGCTTCTTCCTCGGTTTGTTCGGGCTCCAGCGCATCCTGAAGGACCAGGATTCGCTGTTCCGGCAATTCTGCAAGCCATGGCAGCATGGACGGCTGCCGGTTGATCAGGATTCCCGGCCATACTTCGCTGTGTTCGGCTGCGGATGGAACGACGGCATCCGCCAGCCGGTAGGTTTCCTCACACAATCTTCGGGTGCCGGCATATTGGGCGGCCCGGATCACCAGGTTGGCGATCTCTTCGCGCTCACGGCCCGCCACATACGCGATCCGGTATAAAATCGGATCGTCCGTGCCGGACACTTGACGTGTCCGCTCCCGCAAATAGCCGATGGCAAGCCGAACTCCTTCCTGAATTCCGGCTACCACCTTAGCCACGGGAACCCCCTTCAGCACCTCGGCGATTCCTTCGGCGACCAACGCTCCCGACAGCACGGTAGCCGTTGTCGTGCCATCGCCAACCAACAGCTGCTGCGACCGGGCGACCTGCACCATCAGCCGGGCGGCGGGATGGGAGACATCCATCTGCTCGAGAATCGTCGCGCCGTCGTTCGTAATCAGGACATCTCCCTGACCGCCCACGAGCATCGTATCAAGCCCTTTGGGGCCGAGCGTTCCCTCTACGGCCGAACAAATGGCCCTTACGGCACCCGCATTGTTCAACAGCGCGGAATGCCGTTCCTCTCCTTCGGAATGGCCTTGCTTCGTTTGACTCATTCGCCTGGTATCCTTCCTCTATTATTTATACCAACGCGCCAGCAGCAGCGCCATATCCTTGGAGACGTAATCGAGCAAGCTGATTACCTTGCCGTACTCCATTCGGGTCGGGCCGAGAATTCCAACCGTTCCGAGACATTGTCCGTCCAAGGAGTAAGTGGCTGTGATCAGACTGCAGTTGCTCATCGCCTCCAGCGAGTTCTCGCTTCCGATCCGGACCTGAATCCCTTCCGGCAGGTCGTCCAGCAGCTTCATGATCGCCGGAGTTTCTCCCAATGTATCGAGAATGAGCTTGACTTGATCGACGTCCTTAAACTCCGGCTGGATCAGCATATTGGTTGCCCCGCTCATATAGATTCGATCCTGCTCGTTATGTTCCAGAGCGGATTCGACCGTGCGGATGAGCTCTTCGTATTGGGTGACATGCTTGCTCAGCTCGGTGCCTATCTCGTTATACAGCTTGGATTTCAGCTGAAAGAGCGGGACCTGGGTCAGCTTGGCATTCAGGATGTTAACCGCCTTCTCGATTTCCGAGATCGACATGCCATCCGGAATTTGGACAATGCGGTTCTCCACATGCCCGGTATTCGTGACAAAAATCGCCACCCCGGTCCTTTCATCCAGCGGAATGATTTGCAGATGCTTCAGCGTAGTGCTGAACACCTCGGGTCCGAGAACAATGGACGTATAATTGGTCAATCCGGAAAGAATGGTTGCCGCATGCTGGAAGATCTGTTCCATCTCCTGTATTTTCTCAGCAAAAAAAACCTTCATCACATTCAGCTCGTGACTGGATAAGGTTCCATACTTGACTAGATGGTCTACATAATAACGGTATCCCTTATGGGATGGGATTCGGCCCGCAGAAGTGTGCGGCTGCTCCAAATAACCCATTTCCTCCAAATCGGACATCTCGTTACGGATCGTTGCCGGGCTGAAAGCCACATCTCCCCGCTTGGAAATGCTTCTGGAGCCGACAGGCTCAGCGGATCGAATGTAATCATCAACGATGGCGTTCAATATTTTTCTCTGGCGCTCGGACAACATGTCAATCCCTCCCATGCAGTTGCGAGTGCGGTTAGCCGTTATAGGCGCGGATAAGCTGCCGCGTCCTTCGTTAGCACTCCACTCAAACGAGTGCTAAGTGATACTACAAAAATACCAGACCCAAACGCAAGTTGTCAAGTTAATCCAAGCGTTTGAGCACGGCAATTTCGTCACAGCAATGCTGCTTTTTGCAATGAATGCAGTCGGTCCATACCTTTTCCGGGAAAATATCCTTTGGTACAACCGTGAAGCCCATTTTTTCAAAAAAAGCGACCTCGTAGGTTAAAGCCATAATCTTGGGAATTTTTTCCTCTCTCGCTTCCCGGATTAAATAATCGACCAGCTTTCGGCCAATTCCCCGGCCCTTGCAGCCCTCGGCCACTCCCAGAGAACGGATTTCAACCAACTCCTGTCCTAACTGGCACAGGGAGCCGCAGCCCAGCAAACGGCCTTCCTCTTCCGCAATGACAAAACTGTCTAGGGAATATTTAAGCAGTTCCTTGGAACGGGGCAGCATAATTCCTTGTTGGGCATAGCCGTCAATTAGCTGATATAAAGCATCCAAATCATGCTCCGCCGCTTTTCTACAGATTACAGCCATCGTCATCACCGCCAAATCCAAATACTGTTACAACGTTCTTATTTAGAAGTCCGGAGGATTATCAGACTGCTTCGACCAGATCCGAGTAAGAGAAAGTCTTGGCCCGTTATCCGTTGGATTTCCCTTGGCTTTCTCTTGAATTTGCTCTTGAATATTTGAAATCCTTTTCCTGAACTTTTAAAAGAGTTACGTATAAATATACAACACTATGAATAATCAATTCAAGATAAAATTCCGATGAATTCGGCGAAAACTTCATTGCCAAGCAGTATTCCTTTATCGGATAACCGGACTCTGCCTTCGTCTGCTTCCAGCAACCCCTGCTCTGTCAGACGGTTAATAACCGGGCCGAACACTTCCATCAGGCTTTCGCCGAATTGATCGGCAAAATCGTCTTCCGAGACCCCGCTCAGCACCCTCAAGCCGACCATCATAAAATCCTCCATCGCTTCGCCGCGGCTGACTTCATTGGCCTCCAGAATCGGAAGCCCTTGCCGGGTTGCGTCGATATAGGGCTGGATGCCTTTGACATTAATATGCCGCACCCCTTCCATATAACCGTGCGCACCGGCTCCTAATCCGTAGTAGCTGCGATTATGCCAGTACATTAAATTATGCCGGCTTTCGAATCCGGGAATGGCAAAGTTGCTGATTTCATATTGGGCATATCCGGCCTGCTTCAGCTTGTTCATCGTCATCAAGTACATGGACAGCTCTTCCTCTTCTTCGGGAAGCGGCAGCTCATTTCTCTGATACAGCTTGTGGAATAAGGTATTCTCCTCCACCTTGAGCGCATATATCGAATAATGCTGCAAATCCAGCTCAAGCGCCTTGTCCAGGGAATCGCTCATCATCCCGACCGTTTGCTTCGGCAGACCGAGCATCAAGTCGATGGACAGATTGGAGAAGCCGATCCGTTTCGCATTCTCAATGCTTTCATATACATCGTCCACCGAGTGGATACGACCGATCCGTTTCAGCAATTCAGGATCGAAGGATTGGACCCCGAAGCTGATCCGGTTAACCCCGCCGGCTTTCATGACCGCAAGCTTCTCCGCATCGGTCGTGCCGGGATTGGCCTCCATCGTAAATTCGAAACGGTCCGTCCGATCCGGAAAGTACGTCTGCACCAGGCCCAGAAACCGCTCCATCTGATCAGGCAGCAATACCGTAGGAGTACCGCCGCCTACAAATACGGTTTCCACCCTCCAGGCGGGGAAACGCTCTACCGTCATCGACATTTCCCGTTCCAGCGCATCCAGATATTCGACCACAGGCTGTCCTTTAAGCACATAGGAGTTGAAATCACAATAGTGACATTTATTGGTGCAGAAGGGGATATGAATATATACCGCCGCAGCGGGGGTATAGAACGGCTTCATAAGGGCATCCTCACTTTCCCTGGGGATTGCTTCTGACTGGAAGCATGGATTAGATGGGATCACTTTGGAATGGGATCCATACTAACAAAAAGGCAGGAAGGCTGTAAGCCTCCTGCCGGAACAGCAGCGGCAGCCGGTGTGCCTTCCGTTAGTTGTCGTCCAGGCTTAGAACCGCCATGAACGCCTCCTGCGGCACTTCTACACTTCCGACCTGTTTCATCCGCTTCTTTCCTTCTTTCTGCTTCTCCAACAATTTACGTTTACGGGAAATATCCCCACCGTAACATTTCGCCAATACGTTCTTCCTCATCGCCTTAACCGTCTCCCTGGCAAGCACCTTCTGGCCGATTGCCGCCTGAATAGGCACTTCGAACATTTGACGCGGGATCAGTTCTTTCAGCTTCTCGCAGATTTGCCGCCCGCGATGGTATGCCCGGTCCCGGTGCACGATGAACGACAATGCGTCTACCTGCTCTCCATTAAGCAGAATATCCATCTTCACCAGATTGGAACGCTTGTAACCGGAGAAATCATAGTCGAACGAAGCGTAGCCTTTGGTGGACGATTTCAGCCGGTCGAAGAAATCGTAGACGATTTCGGACAGCGGGATGTCGTATGTCAACGTTACCCGGTTGGTATCCAGGTATTCCATATTGAGAAATTCCCCGCGCTTGCCTTGGCACAGCTCCATAATCGCACCGACAAAATCGTTGGGAACGATAATCGAAGCTTTAACGAACGGCTCTTCCACGTATTCGATCTTCCCTTGCTCGGGATAATTGGATGGATTATCGATTTCGACCGTCTGCCCGTTGGTCAGCGTCACCTTGAAGACCACGCTCGGAGCCGTTGTGATCAGCGGAATATTGAACTCCCGCTCGATCCGCTCCTGAATAATCTCCATATGAAGCAATCCGAGGAATCCGCACCGGAATCCGAAGCCGAGCGCCGAAGAGGTTTCGGGCTCGTAGCTGAGGGAGGCGTCATTCAGCTCCAGACGCTCCAGGGCTTCGCGAAGATCATCGTAATCGGACGTTTCGATCGGATACATTCCGCAGAAGACCATCGGATTGATGCGGCGGTAGCCGGGCAGTGGCTCGGCCGTCGGATTCTTGGCATCGGTGACCGTATCCCCTACCCGTGTATCCTTAACATTCTTGATACCGGCCACAATGAACCCGACATCGCCGACATACAGCTCGTCCACGATCGACATCCTCGGCATAAACGCTCCGACCTCAATGACTTCGAACGTTTTGTTCGTCGCCATGAATTTGATTTTGGACCCGGCCTTGATCGATCCGTTCACAACCCTGACGTAGACGATAACCCCTTTGTAAGGGTCGTAATGGGAGTCGAAGATAAGCGCTTTAAGCGGCTCATCCGGATCTCCCTGGGGAGCCGGTACCTTCGTGACAATCTGCTCCAATATTTCCTTGATCCCGATCCCGGCTTTGGCAGAAGCCAACACCGCTTCGCTGGCATCCAGACCGATGACATCCTCAATTTCCTGCTTAATCCGCTCCGGTTCGGCGCTGGGCAGGTCAATCTTGTTAATGACCGGCAGAATTTCCAGATCATTGTCCAACGCCAGATACACGTTAGCCAAAGTCTGGGCTTCGATTCCCTGCGCCGCATCGACGACCAGCAGAGCCCCTTCACAGGCGGCCAGGCTTCGGGACACCTCATAAGTAAAGTCTACGTGTCCGGGAGTATCGATCAGATTGAGAATGTAGACATTGCCGTCATCCGCCTTATAGTTCAAGCGGACGGCATGCAGCTTGATCGTAATTCCTCTTTCCCGTTCCAGATCCATCTGATCAAGCACCTGATCCTGCATTTCCCTCGTCGTCAATGCTCCGGTATATTCCAAAATCCGGTCGGCCAGCGTCGATTTCCCGTGGTCGATATGCGCGATAATTGAAAAGTTTCTAATGTTTTGTTGTCTTACACGAATGTCCGTCATGCTTACCCCCAAAAGAGCAATATACAATGACAATCATTATAGCATGCCGGGGGAACCCGCATCAATGAAATTGCAAAAAAGAGGCTATTGGCCGAATAGCTTCAGCCAAATAGCTTCAGCCAAATAGCTTCAGCCAAATATCCAATCCACTAACCCGATAACCGCTCTCATGCCCAACTCGGAAAGCCAACGGACCGCTTCCCCGATTTTGTTCAGCAGCTTGTTCAAGAAGGATTCGCTAATCTTAAGCTCCGGCTCCGGGCGGAACGGCCCGGCCGGGGAAGCCCCCTCCCTGCCGAATTCATTCTTGGCTGCGGATGAGGAGGCTGATCCGTCTTGAGGCTGGCGGCCCGTATCAGAGGTACGGACACCGCCGGGAGAGCTTGAGGAGTTCGTTCCCTCCGAACGGACGGAGGAAGCCGCTGCGGCATCCGAAGGCGAGGTAGCAGAGCCGCCGGGCGGCCGGTCGGGTTCTAGCAAGCGCGCCGCTCCGGCCGGTTCATGGTCCGTAGATACCACATCTATCCCGTAGAAAATACCTGCAGCGAACACTAAAGCTACGAATAACAAGCGGTACGAGAAGCGCTTCATCCTGCCACCTCATCCGTTGGACGCGCCGGCGGGAGCATCCACCTTCTCCGCATCCCAATAGATTTCGGAAATCACGTCGGCCAATATATCTGCCGTGCGGTAGCTTTCCTCCAACGTATTGAAGGGACCGCCAATCTCAATGAGCACACTGTTAGGGGTCAAGGACTGGTTATACTCGGCATCTCCCTGGTGAGCCGATTTCCCCCAGATTCCCCGGGACAGCCCGGGCATTTTCTGCTCCAGCTTGTCGTGAATGCGGGCGGCGAACTGTTCGTTCTTTTCCCAATCCGGATTTTTCTGTCCGATGATGAAATAGACCTGGGCATAATCTACGCCGTCAATTCGGGCTGTCGTTTTCTCGCGGGGAAGGGAATCTCTGTGAATATCGAACACGAAATTAATTTCCGGATGGGCGGCAAAAGCTTCCTTCACGGTATTTCGGGAATATTTGTAGGATTTATACCAGCTGTAGTCCGCCTGTGTTTTCTTGTATTCGGGGCTGTAATCGACTGCCCCTACCCCCTTCTCCTCGAGCTTCTCGGCCAATCTCTTGCCTACTAGCGTAATGTTGAGCTTCTCGTCGTAAGCCTTATCCGCTTCTTCGATCCCTAACTCCGGCACCCAAGACTCTTCATAATGAGTGTGATAGATGAGCACCACTTTCTTATCCCCGGTCGTCGGCTTCTCCTGCGGAGGCTGGGATGAAGGCTGCGGCGATGGAGCAGGGCTCGGCGACTCTTCCGGGGGCTGAACGGCGGGATTCTCACCTTGCGAACCCGGTTTGTCGTCAGCCGGAGGCGGGCCATAATCCTGGGGCGGAGCTCCTGTACCGGTTCCCCGGATGGGTGTTGCGCTCGCATTCCCTAAGCCGGGAACTTCTCTCGCCAGCAAGGTTTTGGGATCCTTCGGGTTAATATCGGTAACCAAACGAAACAGAAACCCGAACACATTCTCCCCCGAAAAGGTAGATTCCCTCTCCCGGTTAAGCTGCGGAATCTCCAGTCCGATCATGTCGATAAAGAAATCGTTGGAAACCTGCGCCGCCAATCCTTTCATAGAGGAGAGCGGAGAGTTCTTCAAATAGGTTTGAGCATAGCCCGCCAATCCCAGAAATAGAAAAAATAACAGCGTACTGAGAGATAGAATCATCAGATTTTTGCTCATTACCCGGACATTTTGCGCGGTTTTGCGTATTTTGCTTAAATCCATCGTGAACGCTGTCCATTTCATATTACTTCCTCCGATCCCGTTAGTTAGTCTCGTAGAATGCTGCAGCTGTTTGTCTACTAAGCAATCTATGAAACGAAAACGGAAGATAGAACCGGCCCGGACAAATTATTGAGAGATTATGAGACTTCAGGAATCGAGCTTAACAGGCCAAAAAAAACCTCCAAATCCACTGTTTAAGTAGAGAAGGAGACGTTTATTGGTTAAATTTTCCACCCACATTCGCAGATTGTATTACCTTCCGGGACTGCGCCATTCCGCTTGCACGGCACCAGCAGTAAAAGCGGTGTCTATAACCAAATGGCTGCTTTCGGGAACACCCTTACCCGGAACTCGTATATTCTCTGATAGCATACCGGATTTCTTTTAACGAGGACAGAGTCAGGAAAGCTCCCTGCGGCTCGGCATTTACCTCCACCAGATTAAACTCCCAATCGTTGGGAGAAGGCAAATAGATGGAATGAATCCCGTTTTCCAGTGCGGGAAGCACATCGGTCCTTATTGAGTTGCCTATCATCCAGGTCCGCTTGCGGTCGAAGGGTCCGGATTTCAATATTCCGTCCAGCGCTTCCGTATTTTTATGCCGGCGAACGAACATGCGGTTTTCGAAGAAAGCTTCAAGCCCCGCCTTCTTCACCTTCTTATGCTGGACAGCCGGAACCCCGCCGGTATACAAACATAACTGATGCCCGTCAGTCCGCAGTTCCTCCAGGGTCTCCGTCATGTGCGGATAAGGCTCGGCGTCCTGATCGTAGACCGACCATCCCAGCTCCTTCAGCCAAGCGGTTTCCCGCTCCGAGACCGGCCGCCCATAAACCGCGGCAAATTGCAAATAAGTGTCCACCAGGGATTGTGGAAAATGCTCCAGAGTAAAACCAAACCGGGTGACTCCGGAAATGTCGATGTCCAGCTGCTTCTGCTTGATTTCGTCTGTTCCGAGCCGGTATTCTGCAAACCAGAGGGCCAATTGCTCGGCAAAGTGATCGATAACACCTTGAAAATATTTATTGCAATGGATCAATGTATCGTCCAGATCGAATAACAACGTTTGCTTGATCATGATTCTATCTCCTTAATCTGCTATCTGAATGGCCGGGTAAAAGATTAGAATATACCATATTCTAAAATATTTCCTCATCCGATGTAAAATCCATTATTTTGCCCGGCCTTCTTGCGGAGCCGCAGGCGCAGATTCAGGTACTGAATTCGTGTAAAAAAAGCCCCTGACAGAGCCATTTTCGGAGATGATGAATAACCATGGTATATAAAATAAAAGCAAAAATACGCTTATTTTAGACACTTTAACCAAAAACCACCTGAATAAGCGCATTTCTACATTTATTTTGGAGCAATTTCCTCAAACTTGGAAAAATAGATGTACTTTTGCTTTTAATCGGCTCATTTTTCCAAAAACGCGGTAAATTAAGTGTACTTCCTCCACGGCCCCCTAACGAAGATAGTGTAAAATCTCTGTGGGTGTAGGAATTGGAAAAAGCGGATATAGAAAAAGAGCTTCTCCCT
>NZ_JBHTIU010000049.1:0-11711 GCF_042677205.1 Paenibacillus residui | reverse complement strand
GAGGTTCCTTCGGGGTTCGCGTTCCAGGCATCTTAAATGACTGCCCACGCTAGCTTGACACTGACGGACAAAATCGTGTTATTGACATCTTATTATATTCATTTTAAAATTGCTGGTTTATAATAACAATAAATTTTTAACAAGGAGCTGAAGACATGAGCAGAAAGCTTCGCTGGGGCGTAATGGGATGCGCCAATATTGCCATTGGGTCCGTGATACCCGGGATTCAACAGTCTGCCCGGGGAGAAGTGGTCGCCATTGCGAGCCGGGACGAATCCAAGGCGCGGGAAACCGCCGGAAAGCTCGGTATTGCCAAATCCTATGGAAGCTACGAGGCGCTTCTGGAGGACGACTCGGTCGATGCCGTATACATCCCCCTCCCCAATCACCTGCATAAGGAGTGGACCATCCGCGCCGCAGAAGCAGGCAAGCATGTACTGTGTGAGAAGCCCTTCTCCATCGATGCCGGAGAAGCGAAGGAAATGACCGCAGCCTGTTCCCGGGCGGGCGTTCACTTGGCCGAGGCATTCATGTACCGTCATCATCCCCGGTATAACAAAATCCAAGAGATCATTGCCTCCGGAGAGCTTGGAGACCTGCGCGGGATTCATGGAGCTTTCACCTTCAACAGCTCGGCGAATACCGGCAATTTCCGTTTTAATCAAGCAATGGGAGGCGGCGCTTTATATGATATCGGGGTATATCCGATCAGTGCGGCTCGTTTGGTTACCGGTTCGGAGCCGGAAGCGGCCACTGTTCATGCCTTCTTCTCCGAGCACCATGACGGCGTCGATATGATGGCTTCCGGGCTGCTGGAGTTCCCGGGCGGGATCGCTCTGACCTTCGATTGCGGAATGTGGGCCGCCTCCCGCAACACACTCGAGATCTTGGGTACGGATGGCCGGATTGAAGTACCGTCTGCCTATGTGTGCGATCCGAACAGCCCTAGCGTCTTCTACGTCACCGTACGCGGACATAGACGGGAAGTCAAATTTCCGCCGATGAACCATTATTCCCTTCAGGCGGATGATTTTGCCGCTGTAGTATTGGATGAAGCCGCGCCGGCCTTCGGACAGCAGGATTCCGTATGGAATATGCGTGTGCTGGATGCGTGCCTGGAATCGGCCCGGACACGTTCGAGAGTCGTTATTCCACATTAGGAGGTTAGAGGCGATGAATTTTATCTCCATTAATGGTTTAGAGACGAAAGTATCGCAGCTCATTATGGGCTCAGACTATTTCATGCCGGAAAAGATCGATCTAGTGAGCGAAATCCTTGAGGCCTATATTCGTATCGGAGGGAATACAATCGATACCGCCCACATCTATTGCGGGGGCAAAAGCGAAGTCGCTATCGGCCTGTGGTTGAAGCAAAGGGGCAAACGTGAGGATATCGTAATTTTGACCAAGGGAGCGCATCACGATGCTGCGGGGCCGCGAGTTCATGCGGAAGCCATTCGCCAAGACTTGCTGGAAAGCCTCGAAAGACTGCAAACGGATTATGTAGACCTCTATGCCCTGCATCGTGACGATCCGAACGTTCCCGTCGGCCCGATTATGGAAGCGCTCAACAGCCACATCCAGGCAGGACGAATCCGGGCCATCGGCGCCTCCAACTGGACGCACCAGCGGATTCAGGAGGCCAACGATTATGCCGCACGGCATGGACTGACGGGCTTCTCCTTCAGCAGCCCCAATCTGAGCTTGGCCAAGGCCAAGGAGCCTTATTGGGAAGGCTGCGTGTCCGCAGACGCGGATACGTGCGCCTGGCATACGGCCAGCGGGCTTCCGCTGCTGTCATGGTCGTCGCAGGCCCGCGGCTTCTTCACGGGAAGATACCGCCCCGATGACCTGAGCGATCCGGACACGGTCCGCGTGTTCTACAGCGAGGCCAATTGGGAGCGCCTGCGCCGGGCGGAAGAGCTGGCCGCCAAGCGGGGAGTCACGGCGATTCAGATCGCTCTCGCTTACGTTCTGAATCAGCCCTTCCCGACCGCCGCCCTGATCGGGCCCCGGAATCAGGCCGAGATGGAGTCCTGCGCGGAAGCGACCCAAATCCGGCTGACACCGGAGGAAATTCGTTGGCTGGAAGACGTGGAAGCCTGATTTTTTTGTATCACTTGTATCACCCTCTATACTTCAAATCAAGCGGAGAACCTGATATAGGTTCTCCGTTTTTTGTATTCAGCAATCCTTTCAATCCTTTCCTGCAATCACGTATCTTACGGCGAAATTTTGGGCAAACCAACGAGGAAATCCTTTTTGGAAGGGAGAGTTCAATCTTGTTAAGAAACGAATCGGATCGCACGGTCGAAGCCACGGACAATGGACAGATTTCCGATATTCACCAGATCACCACACTAATCGTTAACCTCTATATGATCGGAAAACCGAAGGAATCCGGTGCGGCAGACTGGGTGCTGGTCGATACAGGCATCGGCCGCTTTGCGAACAAAATTATCGGTGCTGCCGAAGAACGATTCGGAGTAGGCAGCAAGCCGAAGGCGATCATTCTCACCCACGGACACTTCGACCATGTAGGCACCGTTATCGAGCTGGCCGATCATTGGGAAGTTCCCGTCTTTGCGCATTCGCTCGAGCTTCCTTACCTTACGGGGCGCAAGGATTACCCCCCTGCCGATCCTACCGTCGGAGGTGGGCTGATGGCCGGAATTTCTCCCCTCTATCCCAATGAAGGGATAGACTTGGGCGGCCGGATCGAGCCCCTGCCATCGGACGGCAGCGTTCCTTCCCTGCCGGAGTGGCGATGGATTCACACGCCAGGGCATACCCCCGGACACGTTTCCCTGTTCAGGGAGAAGGACCGGACGGTCATCGCGGGTGACGCTTTTATTACGGTCAAGCAGGAATCCGCTCTGTCCGTCATGACTCAGACCAGGGAAATCCATGGTCCGCCCGCCTATTTCACAACCGATTGGCAGCAAGCCCGAGAATCGGTTCGGAAGCTCGCTGCATTAAATCTGGCCACTGCCTATACAGGTCACGGTCAACCGATGTTCGGCCGGGATCTCGCCGGGCAGCTAGAGACTCTGGCCCGGGATTTCGACCGCTTGGCCATTCCGGACCAAGGCCGCTACGTTCACCAATAATCTGGCAGGTTTTGATGCTCATAATCCGGGAAACATCATATCACACTAACGGGGAGTGAGGAGGTGAGATAATGAAGAAGATCAGCTTGACCCTTATGTCTTTAGCTCTGTCCTTCATGTTTGCTTTGACGGCTAGCGCCGAGTCTTCTCCTGCTCCTACGACAACCAATCACACTTACGGAGTATCGGAGCCGACGGATAAAACGACCGTACCGACTCCCCCGGCAGGCTCACCTGATCCAAATACGACTGTAGATGGAGTTAGAGGTACCGGTCTAGACGGGACGCCCCGCGGCACAACCACTATGGATGGGACTAGAGGTACCGGCACAGACGGAACGACTCGCGGCACGGGCGTGACCTATAGACCTTACGGAACAAGAGCCCAGACCTACACTACCCGAGAAACGGGGAACTACGGAAACTGGAGCTGGTTAGGTTTGTTGGGTCTGGTGGGCTTGGCCGGCTTGACGGGCCGTAACCGCGAACGGAACGGAGACCGGGATCCCCAACGTTAATCTTCGGCATGAACCAAACTTCAAGATGGCTTGAATATCCAGGCGGATTTTCAGGCCGTTTTTTTCATCGGATGATAAGGAGATGCAGACGAGCATGAATGGATATGAGCCGCTGGATGCCCGCATTGAATACACGGTGTGGTACGATAACGGGCAGGATGACCAAGGTGTGGCTGAGTTCAACAATCGTGAGGAAGTGGATCAATTTAGCGCCCATAACCGGGTCATTCGCACGGAATTATTTATAGGAAACAAAGAATAGCAATTCGGATAGCCGTTCCGGTTCACGAAACAACCCGCTTTAATAGCGGGTTGTCGTCATCAATAGTAATTAGATTACCATCGAAAGTTAAAAAAATACTATAGGATTTCAACGTCTCCTTCGTTTACAATCTTATTTGTAATCGTTTTCAATTAGTTGACCATAACGAAGGGGATGAAAGGATTGAAGAATGTTAAATTCGGTACCACATTCATGCTGTTATGTTCGCTAGTCTTGATTTTATTCCTTGCCGCCTGTAATTCGGATAAGGGAGCTAACGAGCCGACACCGACGTCGGACACCACCAACAACAACAAGGATGGGGACCAAGGGCAAGGGCAGTCCAACTCTAACGATAAGAAGCTCACGCTGAAATGGTTCGTAAACGGCTCCAACAATTCAAGCTTGCCCCCTAAAGACAAAGACTTCGTAAGAAAGACCATTGAAGAAAAATTCAATGTCGACCTGCAAATTGAACATATGCAGCTCGGTGCGGATTTCACGACCAAGCTGAATCTGATGATGGCCGGCCGGGACGTGCCCGATATGTTCATGTCGGACGGTGCCGCATCCAACAATTACATTAAAGACGGGCTGACCCTGGATATGACCGGGCTCGTAACTCCGGAGAAAATGCCGAATTACTTCAAATACTGGGTTAAAGAGGATGAGCTGGAGCGTTATCAGGTACAGAACAAATTTATGCGCGCCCCGGTTCCGTTCCCCAAACAGCAATATGTTTCCTACTACGTTCGCAAGGACTGGATCGACAATCTGAAGGCCAAAGGGGTCGATGTCGATATCCCGACAAATTATGATGAAATGATCGAGGTCATGAAGGCGTTTACCTTCAATGATCCTGATAATAACGGGAAGGATGATACCAAAGGGTTTACAACCTTCGGCAACGGAACTCTCCCTTATGTCTATTGGCCGGAGTATTTGAAAAACGGGCTCTATGGATTGGGACTTGTGGACGATCAATTGGTCGACGGATATTCCGACCTGAAGGTCGGGCAAGTGCTGGATGATATTCGCAAGGTCATCGATATGAAGGTTGTGGACGAAGATTGGTATTTGCAAAAATCTGGCGAAGAACTCAATAAAGCTGCACAAGGAAAGGCCGGAATTTTCTGGGGATCCGCTCGATTCGCTGGACTCGACAACGATCCGAACAGCGTCCAGTTCAAAACAAAAGAGATTCTGAAATCCGCCGGGAAAACCGAGGATGCGGAAAAGGTTGATTGGCAGCCGTTTCATCCCTTTGCGGACACTGGTGTTGCGACAGAAGCCTTGCCCGGTGCCCCCTTTATGTTCGGTAAAGATGCACCGGCAGAGAATGTAGAAAGAACTCTGCAAATTCTGGACTGGATGGCCAGCGAGGAAGGGTTCCTGCTGGTCCGCTACGGGCAAGAGGGCGTTCACTACAAGAGAGACGGCAATACCATTACGCTGGATGCGGATGCCTACAAGCGGGATGTCGTCGACCAGGGGGATTTCCTGAACATATACCAGTTCTTCGCTGCGGCGGATGAGCCACAGGTGTTCGGGCTTGAGGTGGTCCGTCCCACGGAGACAGATCGCGACCGCGCCATCCTGGAGAAACTGAGAACTTATAAATACCTTCCTTCTATCGGAACGAACGTAGCTCCGCCGGAAGGGTATAATCTGGCCGATTTCCGCAATCAGTTATATTCGGTTCTGAGCAAGATCTTGTTCGAAGAACAGGATGCCTCCAACTGGCCGACATACCGCGAGGAGCTGATGGATAAATA
Source organism: Paenibacillus residui (assembly GCF_042677205.1). NCBI lineage: Bacteria > Bacillati > Bacillota > Bacilli > Caryophanales > Paenibacillaceae > Paenibacillus > Paenibacillus residui. The sequence continues at coordinate 6,046 of NZ_JBHTIU010000049.1, read as the reverse complement.
CGGCGGGCGGGCCGTCTTCGAAGCCTATGCGGAACAGATGTCCAAGGCTCATGGGCGTACAATTACTTTCAGAGACAAATAAATAAGTCGTTGTCGTATGGCGCTTGATGGTATGAATTGGCGGATATCGCGGGGAAAGCTACCTTTCTCTGCGGTATCCGATTTTTCAACAGACCAGCCAAGCTATTAATTTCTCGACAAAGGAGTCTGTGCAGATGAAACCAGAAATCGCTATGCCGCTAAAATCGAAAAAATCGAAGCCTAAAATCCAGTGGAAATCGATTTATCGGGCCCGTTGGTTTTACCTGATGATGCTTCCCGGTTTGGCTTACTATCTTATCTTCTCCTATTTGCCGATGGGCGGACTGATCATTGCCTTCAAGGATTACAACCTGCTCAAAGGAATTTGGGGCAGCGAATGGGTGGGGCTGGATAACTTCCGGAGAATTTTTGCCTCCCCCGATTTTTTCATCATTTTCCGCAATACGGTTCTTATAAGCTTTTATCGCATTATTTTCGGGATGTTCCCCGATGTTCTGCTGGCCTTGATCCTCAATGAAATCCGGGTAGCCTGGTTCAAGCGGATCGTACAGACCATTACTTACGGCCCCCACTTTCTCTCCTGGGTCATTGTATTCGGACTTGTATTCGCCTTCCTTGCTCCCGGCTCCGGGCTGTACACCCAGTTCCATCAGAACATGGGGTGGGGAGAGGTCAATCTGATGACCGACAAAAGCTTCTTCCGCCCACTGCTAATTATTACGGACTTATGGAAAAGCACCGGCTTCGGCGCCATCATCTACCTGGCTGCCTTAAGCTCCATTAACAGCGAGCTGTATGAAGCCGCAGTCGTTGACGGGGCCAGCCGCTGGCGGCAGATCTGGCACATTACGCTGCCGGGGATCCGGGATGTCTTCCTGCTGCTGCTTATCTTGCGTATCGGACATATTTTGGATGCCGGATTCGAGCAGGTGTTTATTTTCCTGAATGCCCGCGTTTATGAAGTCGGCGACATCATCGATACCTGGGTTTACCGGCAAGGTCTGGAGAAGCTGGAATTCAGCATTTCGTCCGCTACAGGCTTCTTTAAATCCATAGTCGGCTTTATTCTCGTCCTGGGAGCCAATAACCTATCCAAGAGAATGGGCGGCTCCGGAATTTGGTAAAAGTTGAACTTTAACTAGCATCAGGTTAGGAGGCATAGTTATGTCATTAGTACTGCATAAAACGAAAACAGATCGTGTCGTTGACGCCATTCTGTATATTATTCTCGGCTTGTTCGCCCTCGCCTGCTTGTTTCCAATCTATTATGTATTCATAATGTCCATTACGCCATTCTCGGAGGTGTTGAGCCGGGGCGGCTTCGTCATCATACCGAATTCCGTTACCTTCGATGCCTACAAGGAGATTTTCTCCAGCCAGCGCATTCCGCAGGCATTGAAGATTACCGTATTCGTTACCGTGGTAGGAACCGCCTTGAACCTTGCCACGACCATTCTGCTAGCCTACCCGCTATCCAAGAAATTCGTTCCGGGACGCAATTTCTTCCTGCTGGCCATCGTGTTTACGATGCTTTTTAACGGCGGACTGATCCCTACCTATCTCGTCGTCCGTGGAGTCGGATTGACCAATACGATCTGGGCGTTGATTATCCCGGGACTGGTCTCCGCTTTTAATATGCTGATTGTCAAGACTTACTTCCAGAACCTCCCCGACGAAATCGAAGATGCGGCGAAGGTGGACGGCTGCGGCGACTTTCAGACCATGTTTCGCATCGTGCTGCCCCTCTCCATGCCGATCATTGCAACGATAGGACTCTTCTACGCCGTCGGACATTGGAATGATTTTTTTAAGGCCATTCTATATATAAGCGATAAATCCCTCTATCCTATCCAGCTTGTTCTGCGCAATATGATCCAGAATCCGAACGTCAGCCAGGAGCTGCAATTGATGAACAGCCAGCTTATGCAGCAGCTTCCTCCGGAAACGATCAAGATGGCCACGGTCGTCGTAGCGATTCTGCCGATCCTTGCGGTTTATCCGTTTTTGCAAAAGTATTTTGTCAGAGGAATGCTGATCGGTGCGGTTAAAGGGTGATATTAAAGGGTTTCCCGGCCTTCTGATCGAATGAATAAATAACAACTTCATTCCCGGTTGGGAGGTCTGCCATGAAATTGATGCATTGGTTTGCAAATCGGTGGGTTGAATCCCTTCAGCTTCGGCTCACGGTTTACTTTCTGCTTATTCTGATCCCACTCGTCTTCATTAGTTTGTATGCCAACTTCAAATCGAAATCGATCCTCGACCAGCAAGTAAGCGAGCGCATACAGAACGCCATGTCGGGAGCGATGGAATACATTGATCTCACCATACAAAATGTAGAAGAGCTCTCCATGATTGTCGCCATGGACGGAAGCATCAATCAGAAGCTGACCCAACTGGATACGAAGACGCTTCCGCAGTCCAACTTCGACTTCGGTCAAGTATTGGCCAGCATAACCAACATTAATACGATTAATCCTTTACTGTCTCAAATTTCGATCCTGCATGCCTCATCCGGCACTATTCTGTCCACCCGTTTCGGAGGAAAGCGCATCGAGGATCTGGAAGCCCAGATATGGTATCAGGCGGTCATTAGCCATAATAAAGGAGCCGGCATCTGGCTAGTCCCCCGCCACAATGAACCCGGCTACGATATAGAGCTGGAATCTATCTTCAGTCCGAAGAGCGTCACTCTGATGCGGTTGATGGATTATTTCAGCCCCGACGCCAATAATGTCCTGATGCTTACGATCAATAAGCAGAAGCTGCTGCAGATGATCAGCAATCTGTCAGGCTCCGAGCAGGAGAACGTCTATCTGTTCAATGAAAATATGCAGTTGATAGTGTCCACCACGGAGGAGCCTCTGCCCTCTATGGCCGATACTCTGACCACCAAGAACGGAATGGTCGAAACGGCGACGGATCATGACAATGAGCTGTTTATCCGGCGGATTAATTCCAAGGAAACCGGATGGTCTCTTATTCTGCTGCAGCCGATTCATGCCATTCACCAGTCTTCGAATCATTTAAGCCAATACACTTACTATATAGTTGCTGTCAGTATTGTTCTAGCCGTTATTATTGCATGGGTCATCTATCGCGGAATATCTTCCCCTCTTGCCTCTCTGGCCTACGGCATGAAACAAATGAGGCAGGGTAATTTGAATACCCGACTGCCTATGGACCGAAAGGACGATTTCGGCAAGGTCACCCGCTCATTCAATGATATGGTAAAGGAGCATCGGGACTTGATCAAAAATAATTACGAACAGCAGCTATTGATGGCAAAAACGGAATTGAGATTGCTGCAATCTCAGATTAACCCGCATTTTCTGTACAATACATTGGACTCCATTTATTGGAAAGCAGAAAATTACGAGGCTGAAGAAATCAGCGAAATGGTACTGAATCTTTCGAAATTTTTCCGGACCAGTCTAAGCAAAGGGAAGGATGTCTTTACCATTGAGGAGACGTTGGAGCATTTAACCTATTATTTGACGGTTCAGCGGCTGCGCTATGCAGATCATTTCAGCGTACGCTTCGATATCGAAGAAGAGAGTAAACCGGTTCCGCTTCTCAAGCTGATACTGCAGCCTTTAGTGGAGAATGCCATCCTTCATGGGCTGGAGAAGAAGCCGGAAGGGGGAGAACTGAAGATTTCCAGCCGGATACGGGATGGCTTCCTTATTCTGACGGTGGAAGATAACGGGAAAGGAATCGACAGCGAGAAGCTCTCGGCCATTCGTCGGCAATTGGACAAAGTCTCTTATAATGACTATGCGAAATTTAGCGGGATTCAGCCGGTTTACTATGAATTTTTCGGTCTGAGGAATGTGAAGGCACGCTTGAAGCTGTTCTACAAGGAACAGGCTGATTTGGAGATTGAAAGCACACTGAATGTCGGAACGGCCATTACGATTACCATTCCCTTGGAAAGCTGCTATGAGATCGGAACAGGACAAGAGGAGGACTAGAGCCCGTGGATTTGATGATCGTCGATGATGAAATTCAATTGCTGGACAATATGGCCCGCAACATCCCGTGGGATGAGCATGGCATCGAGGTTGTCGCAACAGCGGAAAACGGCGCCGAAGCCTTGGAGCTCTTCCAGATCACCAAGCCGGATATCGTCCTGCTGGATATCCAGATGCCGGAGGTCGACGGCCTGACAGTAGCCCAGCAGATTACGGCGGCCAATCCCCGCGTCAAGGTTATTATCCTCAGCGGTTATGACGACTTCTCCTATGCCCAGAAAGCGGTGGAAATTAATGTCGTGAAATACTTGTTAAAGCCGGCCGGCTTCAAGGAAATTACGAATGCGGTTCTGGAAGCCAAGCGATTGATCAAGCAGGAGTTGGATGCTCTGTACAAGCAGGAGCAGCTGCAGAAAGCTTGGGAGGATCATCTGCCGGAATTGCGCAGCAACTTTTATTTAAACTGGGTGCTGGGGCAATATACCGGATGGGAGCTGGAAAAGCGCAGCCAGGACCTTATGATCGATCTGTCTTCGGTCCAGTACTACGCCGTTATCATTGTAGATATGGACCCTTTGGAGGAAACGGAGACACGCTTTACCGAAAGAGACAATTCCTTGCTCCGGTTCTCCCTGAATCAGATGGCCAAGGAATACTTACACGACATTCCCTGCCAAGTCCTGAAGGATTACGATGATTCCACCATCCTGCTGTTTATGGAGAAGAACGAGAGGAAATCCAGTGATTTCATGACGGAGATTCACCGGCTTACCTCCCGCCTGCTGGTCCTCGTGAAGGAATACTTAAAGGTAACGGCCAGTGCGGGAATCGGCAATGCGGTCGCCTCCAAGGAATCCATCTTCGAGTCCTATCAGCAAGCCCGCCGGGCGCTTCAGGAAAGAGTCATTTACGGGCATGATTTGGCCATCCCCTATCGCGGGCAGAAAGACAGAATGGCGGAAATTCCGTATAATCCGCCATTGGAAAAGATGCTCTCCAATGCATTGAAAGCCGGAAATGAGGACAAAGCTATTGAAGTCGTCGATGAACTGGTCCGGCTGGGAATCCATCGGGCGCAATCTGTAGAGCAGGTGCGGGAGATCGCTCTGTATTTCAGCAGCCTGTTCGTCAGGACGGTACATTCCCAAGGCTGGGCGATGCAGGAAGTCGTCGGGGACAATTATGTTTATTTCCAAAACCTGCATTCTCTGCAGACGAAGGAGAAGATTGTCCAATGGCTGTACAGTACGGTCCGCAGCATAACCCGCTATGCCAAACAGCTCAGCAGCTCGAACAGCCACCAGATTGTCGAGGAAATTATGAAATTCGTCGAGGCCGAACTCGACCAGCCGATCAACCTGCATACGATAGCGCAGAGATTATATGTCAATTCGTTCTACCTGTCGCGATTGTTTAAACAGGAAACCGGACAGTCATTCTCCCACTATGTGCTGGACAAGAAAATGAAGCTGGCCATGGAAAGGCTGAACGAGGGAACGAAGGTTTTGGAGACGGCGCGCTCGCTCGGTTATAAGGATGTCAGCTATTTTACTAAAGTATTCCGCAAATATTGGGGAGTTACCCCCGGTGAAGTAAGGGGTTAGGCATCTCGGGAGGCTCAAGGATAGCAGGCCGGATAAAAAGGAGTTTCTATTGAAGCCCGGCACAGAAGATGAACAACCCGGTATTAGAGGCAGCTTTTTTTGCCGGGTGGAAAATTATTCGATCCTATGTGGTAAGAAAAGCTTCTATATGAAGCAATTTCGGGGATGTTGTAAAATTGTTCCTTACCAGACGCTTTTCATGGCATGTGGGGAATTATTCCATGCGGTTTGCAGCTAGCTTGCTCCGAATCTGGGGTGAAATTTGAAAACTAAATGGATTTCATACAGTTAGATTTCTATATTCGGAAGAAATATGGAAACTAACTGGAAAACCTACAGCTAGTTTGCGCCAAAACTCCACGGCCCCCTAACGAAACTGGAGTCCTACCCTACAATATATTATTGTATTTCTTAGGGAGGCGACCA
>NZ_JBHTIU010000048.1:27664-94366 GCF_042677205.1 Paenibacillus residui | reverse complement strand
ACATGCGTCTTTGACGGCTTGTTTCGTTGTCTGGGCAGATATATCGTTCAGCCACGCATATTCTTCTGTCTGCTTCAGCTTCGTCAATTCTTTTCGCAGCTCCCCACCAGGAATAAACTTGCCGCCATTCCGATAGTTTTCTTCCTGACGAGCCAGCGTCCAATTGTATACCCACCTAGCCGCCCCGGCCGAACGCCATAACGCTTGTTCCTGATCAGGAGTCGGTTTGATTCTGACTTTTTTCGCAAGAATCATCTTCCATCAACTCCTTGAGCATCTTTCTCGCTTTGTTCGCTCGTTCCCTTGCAATTGACAACTAAATACGGTGACGCTGTATCCACTGGCGCTAACATGATGGGGTTTTAGCTTTCCTTTTTTAAAATATAAGAAAGTATAAGTTTTCATCTATACCTGTTCTTATATTTCATCGGTAAACGCGCCCGTCCTAAGGACGGCGATAGCCGTTTATCCTTGTCCCATATCCTCAAGGTTTGCTGCGTAACGCCAATCATCTTCGAAAAGTCGCCAATTCCGTACAGCTTTATTACATCACCTCTATAGCATTAAAACATTAGAGCATTTGTTATAGAGTTAAGATTAATAGACATTGATTAGCTGTTGTTATCCCTCCGCGGCAACGTCAAAATCCGCTGTCCTAGTCTACTCTTCCTCAGTCTATTCCAGCGTCCGGGGAGTGTCAAATCGTTCTTAGAACATTATACTATCCGGAACAAACGTTCTCAACCCGATGACTCCTTCTGACATGCTTTTTCCCAAAAATAGTACTATTTTTTCTTTTTCAGTCCTAATTAGAAGTCGGTAACTAACCCAATCAAGTCATTTTGAAAATAGTCAAACGTAACCTTGCCCTTGACTCCCACTTGATCGTTTAAAACAAGCAATTCCATTGATAGCGCAAACTTGTCCGCCCCTTAATTTCTCGTCTGCATGATTAAAAAGAAAAAAACCGGGTAAATCACCCGGATTCATCATCACTTCATTCCTTGTTCCCTTCTGCCGGCTCCGCCGGAGTATCATCCGTATTCTCCCCGCTGGCTGCTTCCGCCGCTGAAGCCCGGGCTTGCTCGACATTATCCATTAACGCTTTCAAATCCGCCTCATTAATAGAATAAGCCCATTCATCGCCTTCTCTGACAACCAGGAATTGATCATCCTTTACCTGGCCGACGAAGCGGATTGTCTTCTCTTCCTCGCCCTTTCCTTCCTTAAGCTCCACCCTCAGCTCAGGTGTTTCCAGTTGGAGACTGCCTGCCTGCAAGGGTAATTGAGACGTAGCAATCAAGGTGAGTTTGTCCAACACCGCACTTCCGGCATTAGCCTCTAATTCCTGCCCATTCAGGCTCCATTTCGATTCATAGGCGGTCTTGTCCGGCTCCAGCTTATCCAACTGCCAGCTTTCCCCTTTCCAAGTGAACGAAAGATGATTGATTTTATTGTACTCGGCTTTAAAAACCTTCTTATCCAAAAAGTCCAGCGTTTGCTTATCCAAGCCCTGCACCGAAGTTCCGGCCAGCGAATAGACGGCGTTAGAGTCTCCCAATTTGGCGTAATATCCATCTCCTACCGGAAGCTCGCTGCCTACCACAACAGTGATAACCGATCCGTCCTTGAGCGATACTTCGAATTGACGAGCGGGGGATTCAAAGCCAAACGGCTTTAGATCCTCCGCATTCTCTTCAACCATTTCGTTATAGGGGAGCAATGTAAATGTTGAAAGCCAATTTTCCACCGTAAACCGGTTAACCGGATATCCCATCGGCTCACTCATGGTCCAGCCGCCATCACTTTTAACAAGCCGGACCGTCTCGCCTTCCGGAGAGCTGATCTTGATCTCTTTCACGTCATCTGCCGCTATGGAAACCAGTTCTTTCGTTTTATTGTCCTCCGGCTCTTTAAACCAGTTTTGAGAGGACGCATACCAGAACCCGGATATACATAGGATAACCAGCACCAGCGTCGGAATAAACTTCTTCATCCCCGTCTCCTCCTCCACCAGATCAATCCGCCGCTTACCAGGAACAGAAGCGGAATAACAACTACCGTCCCTATGAAAATCGTGTTGGCCTGAGAAGCCGTAATGAATGCCTGCTGAAGCTGTGCTTCTTCACGGGGCCGGATCGTAACGGAGCTCTCCTGCTCGTTCAACCAACCGACGCTGTTCAGGATGAAGTCCCGGTTCCCCTGCTGGTTCAGCAATGAATCGGACAAGAAGACCCCGTTTCCAATAATAACCGCCCGCGGCTGGCCTTCACTATTTTCGATAGCATAAGCCAAATCGATGGGGCCGTTCAAGTCAGCATCCGTTTTGTTCAGGTCTTCCATCCGAATCTGGCCTGACGCGAATAGCCCCAAATCTGTTTTGCCATAAGCTTTATCCGATGTTTTCAGCAGAGCCGTCGAGCTCCACTTTTCGTTAGAAGCATCGATGCTTAACCCTATGGCGCCCGGGAAGACGGCAATCCGGTTTTCATTTTTCAGCTTATCGACAATCGTATGATACTGGTATTGAGGGACAATTGTGAACGGATCACTTATTAGAGTCTGTTTTGATTCTATGATCAAAGCATGCTCGTTGGTGACCCCATAGGTCCCCAGAAGATCGTTCCAGTTGGCCCATTGCTCCATGTTTTGCGCAAGGTCCAAAGTGATCAGGAGCCGACCTTCTCCTTCCGCATAAGGCTTAAGCAGATTTTTCTCCGCCTCGGACAGATCGGATTGCGGCGAGAGAACAAAGATGGAATCCGCATCTTCAGGAATTTGCGCCTCCTGCACCAGATTCAAATCTTGAATCTCGTAGCCTTCCCCTTGCAGGCTGGAAACAAACGATGGAAGCTGCTTGCTCGTCATTTCTCCGTGCCCCGTCAAGAAGTAAAGCTTCCTTTTCTCATCGGAAGACAGACTGACCAGAGCCTGGGTGAATTTCTCCTCCCCACTGAACGCGTAAGAGCCTTGCGTCGATCCGTAGCCGAACAGCTCATGACTGTATACATTCTTCGTCTGGCCACCGCTTTCGAATACAATTGTACCATATTGGTTAATCTTGTATTGCTGTGCGATCGCCGGCTGCTTCACGGGATCAATGATTTCATAAGTAAATTGGCTGCTTCTCTTCTGATATTCCTGCAGCAGATCCTCCACCTGCCGGTCCATATAAGGGTCCTGGGAAGTAAAAGCTACCGCATGAACCGGTTTATCCAGCCCTTTAAGCGTCGTGACCGTCTGATCCGATAACGTAAACTTTTTATTTTCCGTCAAATCCCATTGCAATCCATTAATCGAGTGAAGGAAGATCGTGAGCAAGATGAACAGGCCGACTACGGCCAGAGACAGAACAGTCGCATTGGTCCCTTTAATCCAGTTGTTTTTCACGGTTCTTCCCCCTTATCTCCAGCGCTTTCTTTCCAACGCTTGTACGCTCAATACTATGAATACGGCAGCCAAGGTCACGTAAAACAGCACATCCGCCCAGTCCAAAACCCCTTTATTAAAATTGGACAGCCGGCCGACGATGGAGAATAGGCCGAACCATTCCTTGGAGGAATAGAACAAGCTTTCTCCGATCCAATCGATCATCCATAGACCGAGGAGCATCGCGAACCCGATAATCCCCGCCACCATTTGATGAGAGGACAAGGTGGAAGCGAACAGTCCGACAGCCATCATAGCTGCCCCCAACAGGAACAGGCTTAAATAGGTTAGCCATAGTACCGGCTGATCCAGGTCTCCAAAGGCAGACAGAATAAGAGGATAGATCAGCGCACCGACCACGAGAACCAGCTGCACGGTCAAAGCGGCCGCATATTTGCCCAGTACAATTTCCCATACGGAGGCCGGAGAAGTAAGGAGAAGCTCATCCGTCCCCTGCCGCAGCTCATCGGAAACCAGTCTCATGGTCAAGAGCGGAACAGTGAACAAGTAGACAATGAGAAGGCTGCCTAACAAAGGCCTTACGTCCACAATCGGAAAACTAAGGAAATCCAGACTGAACATCAGACCGCTGACCAGAAAATAAAACGCAAACGCTACATAAGCGGTAGGTGAATAAAAATACATTTGCAGCTCCTTACGGCAAATGGCACTAATTTTTCTCATTGTCATTCACCTCCGACTCCGATTCCGGCGCATCCTCTGTCCGGCCGATCTGATCGCCGGCATTCTCGCCCGAACCGTCTTCCTCGGTCGTAAGCTTGACGAAAATATCTTCCAGACTCAAGCTTTCTCTGCGCATCTCTACAATGGGATAGCCCAGAGCGGCCATCCGGAAGAAGAGCCCTTCCCGAATATCCTCGCGATCTCTGGAGGAAACCAGGAGTTGAACCGCGGCCTCCTGTTCTTCCCCGGCAGCCTTATCGTTGATGACTTGCACCGTTTCCACTTCTTCCATCCGTTCCAATTCTTCTCTAACGCGATCAAGCGGCCCTCTTATCTCCAGCTTTACTTGGAAGGCTTGTCCCATCGAGTGAGCGATCTGGTCGGGCCGATCATCAAGCACGACCTTGCCTTGATTGATAATCAGCACCCGGTTGCAGATCGCATTCACTTCCGGCAGAATGTGGGTGCTCAGCAGCACCGTATGGTTCTCCCCCAATTCACGGATTAATTCGCGAATCTCAATAATTTGATTGGGATCCAGACCCGAAGTCGGTTCATCCAAAATAAGCAGGTCCGGCTTATGCAAAATGGCTTGCGCCAATCCGACACGCTGCTTGTAGCCCTTGGACAGGCTGCGAATGATTTGCTTCTCTCTGCCCTGCAGTCCCAGTTTGTCTACCACCTCGCCGATCCGGGCCTTCTGCTCCTGACGGGGGATTTCCCGCAGATCGGCTACAAATTTCAAGTAAGCAGCCACGGACATTTCCGGGTAAAGGGGGGGTGTCTCCGGCAAATATCCGATTTTACGTCTAACCTTCCTGGGATGGTCCGCCATGGATTGCCCGTCGATTCGGATGCTTCCTGAAGTCGGATTCAAGTAACCGGTGATCATCCTCATCGTGGTCGTTTTGCCTGCTCCGTTAGGCCCCAGGAATCCGACGATTTCTCCCCGGTTCATCGTAAAATCTATTTCATGGACACCTCTGCGATTTTCATATATCTTGCTAACCCGATTTACTTCGAGCACCAGTAACCCTCCCCTGTCATTTGAACTTCCTTCGAGCAAATACAAACCGAATATAAAAGGAGAACAATAAACAAACCTTAATTTCTCCTAAATCTAAGCTTAAAAAGATGTGTCAATTTTGTGTCAAAGCTCATAAATATTTTTTCGCAACTTTTACGGAGCACGGAAGGAACTGATCGACTCTTGGCGAACTAATGAGTTAGAGGTGACCGCAATGTACAGTTTTAAATCGCTGACTACAGACATGGAATTGTTTGCAGCAGCTCTGCTTCAACGCAAAGTATCCGTGTGGACTAAAACAGCGGATGACATATATGCTTTATTGGATGAGGGGGGGATTATTGAGAAGATCACTCCGGACTGCGTCGTCATTCGCTTTGCCGACGCCCGAAACAGCAAGGAATATTATTTGAGGGAAGAATGCGATTTCCGCATTGAATGATAGGGTCAGGGTATTGGACCTGATATAAGAATGACAGCGAATCGAAAGAGACGCGCTCCGCTTGGAAATATTGAGACCGAGAATACGGATAGATATAGACACGAGCTATATGGAAATGGAGTCGATCAAGCGATGATAACTTACAGTAAGTGGATGATTCGCGTGGCGGTGGTTTTTTCCGTTATGGGAGCCTTACTCGGATCGGACATGGCCGGGCGTAAGGACTATTCTTTTATTCCGGTGCATTCGCATATTCTTGTGGTAGGATGGCTGTCGTTATTTGCATATGGAATTTTCTATTATGTTTTTCCCGAGCCGCAGAAGCTCAAGCTGGCTAAGGTCCAGGCCATACTTTCCATGCTCGGCGCCATGCTGCTGCCCCTGGGCATGCTGCTGTACAACAAAGCCTACAACGGCTTCACAACCGGATTATTCATCGGCGGAGGGACGGTTCTTCTGATCGGAATGCTGTTATTCGCTTTTCTCGTCTTTTTCGATAAACAATTATTTACGAAGAAAAACTAGACTTGTCCGGCTATCGGTCATTATAAACACGCTGCTGCCTGAACAGTTAGCGTGTTTTTGTATTCTCATGGCCCTGATATTACACGTGGCCGCTCGAAATCTTCCCGTCAAGCTTCTCAGATCACCGAATTACAATGGCACAACTTAGTCCTTCAATGCTCAACCTGCAGCCATTTACCCGGAAATCTTCATCTCTCTGATCTGCCCATCCGAGAATACGCGATATTCTACTACCGCCCGGTCATTGTCGGAATAAAACACCGTAAACCGGCTGACCCGGGTTCCCTCCGCATTCCAATTTATATACAACTGGGCTTGCAGTGCACCTTTCTTCAGCCCTTCTATATCGACCTCATCCCCATTAATCGTTGAACCGTCCGGCGAAAGCAGGGCTCCGTGAACCAGATCATACCTTGAGACCGGTGTACCGTCCAGATTGTTGGAAAATTCGGCGTAAGCCGGTCCCAGCCGCTTCTGAACTTCTTCTCTGGCCATGCCGAGCTGTACCATCTTCTTAAGGTCGTCCGGTCCTGCTATATTAAAGGGGGCTTCGGATGCGATCCGGTCAGACGGCATTCTGTTGACCGCTTGGGGCAGGTTGTTAACAACCCCGATCGTTTCTCCCGCCTCAACGCCCAGGGCTCCGATTACCGCCGGATAAGGACGATATGCTTCCATCCATCCGGCCGCCTTGGCTGCTCCGATTGACGATATAATCAATGCCGACATGATTGCGACAGACGCGACCATCTTTTTCATTTCAATAAGCCCCCTTATGACTTCCTTTCAAACTCCCTGCCATGTTACTAATATAGACGGCAGCAGGATGGATTTCGTTCCACCTATTACGAAAATGTTACAAAGTTTATTGTCATTATTCCCCCATTGCTCTTCCTCTCATCCGTTACCGCCTCTATTCGACGTTTGTTAACAATGTTCGCGAAAAATGCTATAATGACTTGTGACATTTTAGAGACGGAGGAAACTCCCGTGAAATCCTTTTTACGAATCATTGCAGTTGTCGGCAGTGTTCTGGTCATCCTCATTGCCGCTCTTTTTTTTATTAATCGCGTGGAGGAGGTCCGTCTGCTGTATGCGACAAACGGCAGCGATACGGATTTGTCCGCCTGGGGTAATTTCGAACAGACGCTAGCTGCGAATGTCCGGGTGGAGCAGCGCGGGTTATCGGACCTAAGCTCCAAACAGTTAGCTAAATTTGATGCTATTTATTTAGATGTTCATTTGTTAAAATCGGAATCTCTGCAAGCCAAGAAGGAAGCGTTAATGGATTATGTCCGTCAGGGAGGCCACCTGTTTCTGGAGAACGGGTTTGCCGCAGAGTTTCCGCCAGAGTTCCTGGGTGCGGAGCAGTTGGTCGAGCTTCCCGAGAATACCGCCCCGCAGTTCCAATATCCTGAGGTGACGGAATCTATCCGCGGGATGCAGACGGTGTTCCGCTTATACGCGGATAATTTCCTGAATCATTCCGGAATGGACAGGCTTCCCGGCTTTGCCTGGGGATACGGCCTCGTTCCAAGCACTGCGGAGACGATCGTAACCTTGAATGAGGTTCCGGTCATGACGCTGAATCATGTGGATCAAGGCTCGGTCCTGCTGACCAGCGCTTTCCTGCCGAACCGGTATTTCATTACCGGCTTCGATCTGCAGAGCGGCATGGATCCGCAAGCCGGATTCGAGCAGTTGGCCGCACAATATAACGGCCCTTCGACGGAGGACGGGACCGCCTATTTCAACCGCTACCGGCTTCCCGTGGAGCCCTATTTTCAGTTCTCGTTCGCCGCGGCCAATTACGAGCTTCGGGGACAATTTCTTTCTTATATAAGTAAGGAAAAGTACGGCTACTCCATCACTAAAGTATTGGGACCGTACGGGCGCCCGGCCATGGCCTTCCAGAACCATTACGAAGCGCTGCCCGCTTTCCGCGATCTCGAGGCTATTCAATGGACGGAAATGCTTAAGCAGTACAACATGCTTCCTTCGTTCTCGGTCGTTCGCGGCTCCTATGATTGGGGGCAATGGTGGGAATCTATCAATATTCACATCAATAAGGGCACCCAGGAGAAGCCAGAGTTCATCGGAGAATACGTGAACTCCTTCTACGGGAGCGGAGCGAAGCTATTGAGCGAAGGCAAGCCGTTGAAGCTCGCCCAATACCCGAAATATGTCCAGCTTTCGGAGCCGATCGAGCTTCCTTACCGCGCGTATCCGGCCTTCGCCGACCTTGACGGCAGCGGGCGGGCGGACCTGCTGGTCGGCAGCGCCGACGGGTTCATCTACCGGTATCCCAACGAAGGGATGAACCCGGACGCTTACGACTACCAGCCGCTGCCGCCCGGGCTTGAGCCGCCCGCCGTCTTCGGCGCGCCGGAGCCGCTGCTCACGCCGAGCGGCGAACCGCTCCGCGCCTCCGGCTATGCCGCGATCGCCGCGGCGGACGTCGACGGCGACGGGCGCCCCGACCTGCTCATCGGCGATGAGCACGGTGCGGTGTTCGTTTCCTTGAACCAAGGAAACGGCACTTTCGCACCGCCCACGCCGGTGATGGCAGGCGGCGCCCCGCTCGTCGTCGCGTCCTACGCGGCGCCGGCCTGGGGGGACGTCGACGGTGACGGCATCCCCGACCTGGTTGTCGGGGATGGGAACGGCGACGTCCGCCGGTATCGCGGCATCGCCGGAGAGCCGCTGCGGTTCGAGCGCGGCGAGGTGCTCGTGAGCGCGGTCGACCGGTTCGCGGCGCCTGCGCTCCGCGATATGAGCGGCGACGGCCGGCTGGACCTGCTGGTCGGCAGCAATGAAGGAGACATCAAGCTGTTCGTGCGTGATGGAGATCATTGGACCGCCCAAGGACCACTGGTCGGCGACAAGCTGAATCCGGCCGGCAATCACGCCTTGGTCGGAGGCCATAATTCCGTACCACTATGGTATGATATTAACGGAGACGGCATAGACGATCTGCTCGTCGGCCAAGTGGAATTCGGTATTCCGGTGACCATCGACGATCCCGATTTTCCATACGCCGATGAGCTGCAGCAGTTTTTACAATATGCCCGGGAAAATCATTTAGAACTGTATCCGCACGTGTTCTTTCATAATTTTATTAGCGATGAACAGGAGAAGCTGGAGCTCGAGCTGCACCGCAAAGCTTTCGACAAGCTCGGCATTCCGTGGACAGATACCGGGACCAACCAGCATACCTGGAGAATTAACCATCCGGACAGGCTGCAGACGCTGCGCAACGAGAACCATCAGGACATCTGGTTTAATTTCGGATTCAGGCCTTCCTTCGTGCCCAGCGATCCCCGCTCGTATCTCGACTATATGTGGGGAGTGCCTTTCCTGTTGATGGATCCGGAGCTGAAGCATCCGATGGTGCTGTATACACCTTCTCCCATCTACGATAGCAGCTCGGCGTCCTCTACTCTGGATATCTATCAATCGATTATTCAGTTGGACATGCCGATCAACTATATGGAGCATATTGAGTACTTCGAAGGAAAGAAAGCGAATTTCGAGAAATTCGTCCAATATTTCGATCGGGTTCGGACCGAGCACGATTATAATTTCGTCTCCGAGCCGCAGATGGCCCGCTCCTTCCTCGCGACGTTGACGGCCCGGGTGGAGGTTCGCCAATCGTGGGGAATGTACCTGCTGGACCGGATCAAGGATACTCTCGGCAAGGGCGTTCACCGAACGCTGCAAATCACGGCCGATTCTTCCGGAATCCCGTCTCAGGCCGGGGCTTACCGGGATACGCTCGGGGTCCGGATTGAATCCGGCTCGTCGTTGGCGGGACATCCGCTGAAGGTCGATTCCGATATTTTCTACAGCAAGGACGGCACCCTCTACACCGGGCTGAGCCGGCCGACCAAGCTTCAGATCAGTTGGGAGAGCGACCCGGTCCATCTGATTCGGGCCAATGTTCCCCTTCAGATCGACAAAGGAGAGAAGCAATGGACCATCAAGCTGCTGGAGGCCGGAATGCAGCAATTCAAGCTGTACAGCCCTGTGCCCGTACAGTTCGAAGGAAACGATTTGAAGCTGGAAGAAGATGCTGAAGCACATACTTATACCATTACCCGATACGGTGATGCCTCTGAGATCATCGTTCGGTGGGAGTAAGAACCCATTCTTATTAATCAGGAGGAACTGATATGGAAGAAATCGTCCGCCACTTGGAAGAGCATATTCGCGAACGCTATGAAATCGATCCGGACGACGATGAGTTTACGGTTGATGTTCATCTATTCGACTACGGGTTCATCGACTCGATCGGGGCTACCGCTCTTATTGCCCATATTGAGAAAAAATACGGAATCGAAGTGACCAATCAAGACCTGATGCTGTACCCTTTGAACACCATTAATGAAATTGCCGAATTTATCCACAATAAACTAGCGGGGTGAGCGAAATGGAATGCATCGTATCACTGAAACGGTTAGACCCGGGCCAGTACGGACAGCTAAAATACGCTTCCGCTTTTGTAGATGAGCATATTGAAGAAATTCGTCTGGACGAGGCTCGTCAAGAGCTGCTTCTTGTACACCACTCTCCGCTTGGTAATGATGTGATTGCCGAGCGGCTGGAGCGGTTGATCGAGCGTTTCTCGAAAGGGGACTTCGGCTTCAAGGAAAACCGCCTGTTCGAAAACCGCGGTCCTCTTCCTTACAACGGAGATATCATCGCAGAGCTTGTCCAGGCCAAGACGATCAAGGTGCTGGAGCCCGGCTTGTTTATCTTCCGCGAGCCCTTCTCCAGTTTGATGAGATTTATGGACTATGCCTTTGTGACGAAGGTGGCGAAGCCGTTCGGTGTCACGGAGGAATCTTACCCGGCCGTTATTCATTGCGATACTCTGAATAAGACGAACCACTTTACCTCCTTTCCGGAGCATATTCATTTTCTGACCCACCTGCGTGAAGACCTGGATGTTATTGAAGGCTTCTCCCAATCGGTTCGCGAAGCCGGCGGGTGGAAGCAGGATGCCCCGCTCGCGTTGGATGCTAATATGCCCAAGCCCAGGTTCGCTATGAATCCGTCCACCTGCTATCACTGCTATGAAGGGCTTCAAGGAGAAACCATCGAAGGAGACGGATTGGCGGTTACAGCCATATCGAAGTGTCACCGGTTCGAATCCAGGAACCATACCGATTTCGGAAGGCTTCTGGATTTCAGCATGAGGGAGATTGTATTCGTCGGCAAACCGGACTACGTCAAGGAGAATCGCTTGAAGTCCCTGGAATATATTCAGGATTTGGCCCGGGAGTGGGAGGTTGACAGCTACCTCGAGGTCGCTAACGATCCTTTCTTCACGAACGATTTTCAAGTGAAAGCCTCCTTCCAGCGCAATCAGGAAATGAAGTATGAGCTTCGGCTCACCATTCCTTATTTAAACAAGTCGATCGCATGCAGCTCGGTCAACTTCCACAGCAATACCTTCGGCAGCGCCTTTAATATTAAGGTCGGCAAGCGCAACGCGGTAACGGGATGCGTCGGTTTCGGCATAGAGCGCTGGGTGTTCGCCTTTCTCTCCCAGTTCGGGCTTGAGGAATCCGGATGGCCGGCACGCTTCCGCGAGCAATATGAAGCCTGGAAAGAAAAATCATTATAGTGAGATGAACTGACGTGAGAGTCCTTTCGTTCCTTAGAAAAAACGGGTTCATTCTTGGACTGCTCGCCGCCTTCCTGCTGACGGATTGGCTGGTCGCTCGCTGGGATCCGTTAACGAATTCGCTTCGATTCCGCAAGAATGATTTTACTAAAACCTTGTCCCAGCATAACTGGGAAACGTCCGGCCGGGTTTTCTTCGGCAATTCGGCGGTGACCGGAGCCTATATCGAGGATCAGGCCGGCTATCCCCTCGTGGAGATGGGCCTGTCTTACGGAAAAATAACCGATCTGCAGCAAATTATCGAGCGTTCGTTGTATACTTTCGAAGACGAGCTTGTCATCGGTATCGACGTTCATACGATGCTGGACCGGCTGGAAACCGATCCGACCTATCCCTGGAATTCGAAGAAGTATCAGCCCTACCTTTACGAGTACCGGGACTATTTCAAGGAGGCCGGGATCGGCATGCTGAAGCAGATGGTGACCTCGCTCCGCGAGCGGAAGCCGGAGGAGATGTTCGAGTATTGGGCCTGGAACGACAAGATGCTGTATTACGGAATCAAGCCGGCAGAAGGGCCCGGCAGCAAGCAGGCGGATTGGGAGAAATACGAGCAGAAATTTAATTATATGAGGATGCCTGACTTCCAGCAAAACCTTAACGCTTTGGAATGGGTAATGAATTACGCCGATAAACAACAGCTAGAATTGAAGGTCATCTGGATGCCGTATAATCCCGAATACCCCCTTCCCGGATATATGCCGGAGCTGAAGAAGGAAGTGGACCGGATTCTGGCCGAGCATCAAGTTCCTGTGTTGGATCTGCTGAATAGCTTCGAGCCGCAGTATTTCCATGATCTGGTTCATATTAACCGTGAGCAGGGAGCTCCTCTCTTTACCAAGGAGGTGGACCAATGGCTTCTTTCCTTCGAAAAACCGCCGAAATCCTGATCTATCTGGCTATGCTCGTCCTGGTCATCATCCATTTTAGCGGGAAGGGCGTCTTTATCTATGAAGGGTTTTAGCTGATCGCGAGGGAGCCGTAAAGTATGTTTTACTTTAATATATACTCGATGATGGGGTTGGCCGGCATGATTGCTGCCCTGCTGCTGACCCGCCTATGGAAGGATAACAAACGCATTTTGCTCCTTCTGTTTAATTGTGGCTTTTTGCTTGTGTTCAACTACAAGCTTTTTTTGTTCTATGCCGCTTATACGGTTCTGAATTATCTGGGCTATTCTTTGCTGTGCCGGGTTACCTTCGCCCGTTTGGCCTGGTTCATCGGATTCATTGCCGCCAACATCGGTATAGTGTCGCTGACCCGGTTTATGGAATATGGTTGGCTGGAGCATCCGATAGCCAATCTGATTGTCACGATCGGACTGGTTTATAATGTGCTGAAGGTAATCGACGCTTATTACTTCGCCTATTTTTTCCGCAGGGATGGGCAAGTTCCGGCTCTGGATTACGCCAATTTTATTCTGTTTATCCCCACCTTCACTTCCGGCCCGATTCTGCGATTCCGCGATTTTATTGCAGACAGCAAGAAGCCTTACACGGTGGATTCGGCGTTAATCGAGTCGTCCGTCAAGCGGATTATTCTCGGCTTGTTCAAAGCGGTCGTCGTCGCCTTTTACATGAGAACCGTCTTTGATTATATAGCGGGACAGGAACTATTGTTCTACCATTCCATCTTCCTGCTGTTCTGGTTCTATCTGTTGATCTACGTCGACTTCTCGGGGTACTCGGACATCGCCATCGGCTTCGGACGACTGCTCGGCTATCAAATTCCGGAAAACTTCAAGAAGCCGTTCCTGTCTCCATCCATGACGCAGTTTTGGCGCAACTGGCACGCATCCTTGGGGGATTGGTTTCGAGAGCATATCTTCATGTTCTTCTCACGCAAAGCGATCTCCAAGTGGACCGGCGCCTACTTGTCCCTGTTAATTATGACGCTGATCGGACTTTGGCACGGTTATACTTGGCCTTACTTTCTATACGGACTCTACCATGGCGGCCTGATGGCGTTGGAAAACCTGTTCGGCTTGTCCCTGGTTAACAAGAAGAAGTCCTCGAAAACCTACTATTATTTCCGTGTGGTCTGCACTCAAATATTGGTCGCCATCTCGGTCATCGTTTATTCCGGAAACATCGACATCGTAATGAAAATCTACAATGGTCTTCTTTCCTTTCCTTCTTTTTGACAGAGGAGGATGATATAATGAATTTGATTTGCCCCAACCTGTAAACACCTTAGACGATAGAGGATTCTATGCACCGGGTAGTTTCGCCAGCTACTTATGGTATCCGCGGAATCCTTGTTTCAGCTTCACATTATCACGGGAGGTGCCCAGTATGAAATTGGGAGTTTTTACAGTACTATTTTCGCAGAAGCCATTGGAAGAAACCCTGGATTACATTGCGTCCAAAGGATTGGATGCGGTCGAGATCGGAACCGGCGGCTATCCGGGTAACAGCCACTGCGATCCTGATGTTCTGCTTAACGATGCAGCCAAGCTTAAGCAATTCAAGCAGGCCGTAGAATCGCGGGGATTAATAATCAGTGCCCTGAGCTGCCATTCGAATCCGCTTCATCCTCAGAAGCCGGTGGCCAAGGAAGCCCAAGAACTGATAACGAAAACGATTCAACTTGCCGAAAAGCTGGAGGTCCCCGTAGTCAACACCTTCTCCGGCTGTCCGGGAGACCACGAGGATGCAAAATACCCGAATTGGCCGGTCGCCCCTTGGCCTAACGATTATCAGGAAATTTTGAAGTGGCAGTGGGAAAATAAAGTCATTCCTTACTGGACGGAGGTTGGTAAATTCGCCTCTGAACGGAATGTGAAGATCGGCTTGGAGCTGCACGGCGGTTTCTCCGTACATACTCCGGCTACGATGCTCCGTCTTAGGGAGGCTGCAGGGGAAGCGATTGGAGCCAACCTCGACCCCAGCCATATGTGGTGGCAAGGAATTGACCCGGTGCAGGCCGTTCTTATTCTCGGCAAAGCCGGAGCGATCCACCATTTCCATGCGAAGGATACTTCGATGGATACGAACAACGTCAATATGCACGGAGTTACCGATATGCAATCCTATACCCGGATGCTGGATCGGGCATGGCAATTCCGCACCGTCGGTTTCGGCCACGATCTGAAAACCTGGGCAGACATTATCAGCGCTCTTCGTCTGGTCAACTACGATTATGTTGTCAGCATCGAACATGAGGATGGCCTGATGTCGATCGATGAAGGCTTTACCAAAGCTGTGCAAAACCTTCAACAGGTGCTTATCAAGGAGCCGTTAACGGAGATGTGGTGGGTGTAAAGAGAGCAGATCTATTATGAGGCTCTCGAGGTAAAGCGAGCGGGCTCTCTTACTCTACTTTTGCAAGCAACCCATATTGTCTATCAAGGATAAACGACTATCGCCGTCCTTTGGACGGGCGCGTTTACCGATGAAATATAAGATCAGGTATAAGGTGAAACTTATACTTTCTTATATTTAAATAAAGAACCCTCTAATCTGTAAAGATTAAAGGGTTCTTCTATGTGTTCATTGCCGCTGGATGAAAAGCGGGCATCAGCCCATCCAGCCTTTAATCATAACGATGTCCATGAATACAAACACGCCTAAGCTGATAACTGTGAATCCGATAGCGAATAAATTCTTGCGTGGTGCTGCCAGCAGTCTCACAAGACCGATAGCAATAATAACCGTTATGATCAAGACAAAAATATCAAAAAAAGTAAATGTGCTGGTGGATTGTGCAGCCGCTTCCGCCCCTTCTGCCAGAAACATCGATAGTCCTCCTTATCATACCTTATCTTATCTTATGTTATCTTCTGAGAAGCAATGTTGCAAGTCCTTTATTTGAACTGTAACAACATTGTCACCTTTATTATAATCGATCTATGGCACTCCTATCCTTTATAACCAAAAGTGCACAGATCTCATACAGGCTTTACGGTTTAGTCTCTTGAAGGTCGGATTATACGATCGCATCCTCTTTTTCCAGATAAGGTTCAGTGGAAGCTTCCTCCGTGCGTTTTCTATCCCGCTCCAAAATAGGCTTCAAATACTTCCCGGTATACGACTGCTCTGATTTCACAACCTGCTCCGGCGTCCCTTGAGCAATTATCGTCCCTCCGCGGTTACCTCCCTCCGGCCCCAGGTCAATAATATAGTCCGCCGTCTTGATGACATCGAGATTATGCTCGATGACAATGACCGATTCCCCGTTGTCCACCAATCGGTGAAGGACTTTGAGCAGACGGTCGATATCGTGGATATGAAGGCCAGTCGTAGGTTCGTCCAAGATATAGATGGATTTGCCGGTGTTCCTCCGGTACAGCTCCGCAGCCAGCTTCACCCGCTGGGCTTCTCCGCCCGACAAGGTTGTCGCAGGCTGGCCTAATTTCATATAGCCCAGTCCTACATCAAGCAAGGTTTGAATCTTGCGATGAATTCGGGGAATATTTCTGAAGAACTCGCAGGCATCCTCGATAGTCAATTCCAGAATCTCGGCAATATTCTTCCCCTTATATTTAATCTCCAGGGTTTCCCGGTTGTATCTCTTGCCTTTGCACACTTCACAAGGAACGTAAACATCCGGAAGGAAGTGCATTTCAATCTTGATTATCCCGTCTCCACGGCAGGCTTCACAGCGTCCTCCCTTGACGTTAAAGCTGAACCGCCCCTTCTTGTATCCACGAACCTTAGCTTCCGTTGTTGCAGCGAATACGTCCCGAATATCGTCAAAGACACCAGTATATGTCGCCGGATTGGAACGGGGGGTCCGGCCAATCGGAGATTGGTCAATGTCGATGACCTTCTCGACGTGCTCAAGTCCCTTGATCTCTTTAAAAAAACCTGGCCTTACTTTGGCGCCGTTTAAATCTCTCGCTAAGGCTTTATACAGAATTTCATTAATGAGAGTGCTCTTCCCGGAGCCGGAAACTCCTGTTATGCAGGTGAAAGTACCAAGCGGAACCTTTAAGTTAACGCTTCGCAGATTGTTCTCTTTAGCGCCTTTGACCTCGAGCCACTTGCCATTGGGCTTCCTGCGTTCCAGAGGTACCGGAATGAATCTGCGGCCGCTTAAATATTGGCCCGTCAGGGACTTCGCATCCTTCATCACTTCCTCAGGCGTTCCTTGAGCCACAACCTGTCCGCCATGAATACCCGCTCCCGGACCTATATCGATAATATAGTCGGCGGCCAGCATAGTATCCTCGTCATGCTCGACAACAATTAACGTATTTCCCAGATTCCGCATATGCTCCAGTGTCTTAATGAGGCGGTCGTTATCCCGTTGATGGAGACCGATGCTAGGCTCATCCAGAATATACAGCACCCCCATAAGACTGGACCCGATTTGGGTAGCCAGCCGGATCCGTTGGGCTTCTCCGCCGGACAAGGTTCCTGCCGACCGGCTTAATGTCAGGTAATCCAGCCCGACATTAACGAGAAAGCCCAACCGGGAATTGATTTCCTTCAGAATCAAGTTGGAGATCGTCTGTTCTTTCTCGCTTAATTTCAAATCGCTAAAAAACTGCTGCGCTTCACCGACCGAGAGTTGAGTCGCATAAGCTATATTCTTGCCGTTGATGGTTACCGCCAGAGACTCCGGCTTAAGGCGGTCCCCTTTACACTTGCTGCATGGCTTGGCGCTCATATAGGATTCTATATGCTCGCGGATTCCGTCGGATGCGGTTTCCCGATATCTTCTCTCCAGATTGTGTATAATCCCCTCGAAGGGAACCAGCGCTTCCTTCGACCTTCCAAACTCATTCTCATAGCGAAAACGAACCCTCTCTCCATTCGTGCCGTGGAGAATGATCTTCATCTGTTCATCGGTTAATTCGGATACCGGAACCTCTCTTGGTATATTAAAGTGCTCGCATACGGCGGCCAAAAATTGCGGGTAATAATTCGAAGTGCTCCCCGCCCATGCGGCAAACGCCCCATCCTCAATCGATTTCGAAGGATCGGGGACAAGCAGGTCCGGGTCTACGATCATTTGGTTGCCGAGACCGTCACATTC
The DNA here is from genome assembly GCF_042677205.1 of Paenibacillus residui. Taxonomy (NCBI): domain Bacteria; kingdom Bacillati; phylum Bacillota; class Bacilli; order Caryophanales; family Paenibacillaceae; genus Paenibacillus; species Paenibacillus residui. The sequence continues at coordinate 76,591 of NZ_JBHTIU010000048.1, read as the reverse complement.
CGGACAAGCGCCGAACGGACTGTTGAAGGAGAACATGCGCGGAGCGAGCTCCTCCATGCTGAACCCGCATTCGGGGCAGGCCAGGTTCTGGCTGAACAGCAGCTCCTCCTGGTCTATAATATCGACCAGCACTCGGCCATCCGCCAACTTAAGTGCCGTCTCCAACGAGTCAGCGAGGCGGGTTTCTACCCCCTCCTTGACGACAATGCGGTCGACCACCACTTCAATAGAATGCTTCTTGTTCTTCTCCAGCTCGATCTTCTCGGAGAGTTCCCTGATCTCTCCGTTTACACGAACACGGACGAATCCTTGCTTCTGAATATCCGAGAGCAGCTTTACATGCTCTCCCTTTCTCCCGGAAACGAGAGGGGCTAAGATTTGCAATCGGGTCCGTTCCGGATAGTCCATAATCCGGTCCACCATGTGCTCAATGGTTTGCGCCGTAATCTCAACCCCATGCACAGGGCAATGTGGACGGCCGATACGGGCAAACAACAGACGCAAATAGTCATAAATCTCCGTTACGGTCCCTACGGTAGAGCGAGGATTCCGGCTCGTCGTCTTCTGATCGATTGAAATCGCAGGAGATAGTCCGTCAATGGAATCGACATCCGGCTTATCCATTTGTCCGAGAAATTGTCTGGCGTAGGCGGACAGAGACTCGACATATCTTCTCTGTCCCTCCGCATAGATCGTGTCGAAGGCGAGAGAGGATTTGCCTGAGCCGCTTAACCCGGTCAGAACTACGAACCGATCTCTCGGAATGGTGACATCGATATTTTTTAAATTATGGGCTCGCGCCCCTTTAATGACGATATGATCACTTGCCATGTGAATCCTCCTCTTAAGGAATGCCCTCTCCACTATATCAAAACACATTGGCTATTTCTTTCACTAACCTCAGGCGGGTAAATCGTATCAGGATTGAGCCTTCAGTTCCAGAATGGCATCCCGCAGCTCTGCTGCCCGTTCGAACTGCAAACTCTTGGCGGCTTCCTTCATTTCCGCTTCCAGCCGCTCAATCAGTGCCGCGCGGTCCTTCTTCGACATCTTGTCGGCCCTTACCTCGGCCAGATAATCGGCTTTCTGCTCGGCTACCTTCGTTGCCTCAATCACTTCGCGGACCTTCTTCTGGATGGTCTGTGGAGTGATTCCGTGACGCTCATTATAGGCGATCTGAATCGCGCGGCGGCGTTCGGTCTCCTGGATTGCTTTAGTCATCGAGTCCGTATATTTATCCGCGTACATGATAACCTTGCCTTCCGAGTTCCGGGCAGCACGGCCGATCGTCTGGATCAGGGAACGCTCCGCACGCAGAAACCCTTCCTTGTCGGCATCCAGAATAGCAACCAGCGAGACCTCCGGCAAGTCAAGGCCTTCCCTCAGCAGATTAATACCTACCAGCACGTGGAATGTTCCGACCCGCAGATCCCGCAAGATCTGCATCCGCTCAAGCGTCTTGATGTCGGAGTGCAGATAGCGAACCTTAATCCCGATTTCCTTCAAATAATCAGTCAAATCCTCGGCCATTTTCTTGGTCAAGGTCGTTACGAGCACTCTCTCGTCCTTCCGAATTCTCTCCTGGATCTCTTCGATTAAATCGTCAATTTGACCCTCGGTTGGCCTTACCTCAATGATCGGGTCGAGCAATCCGGTAGGACGGATAATTTGCTCGATCATTTCCGGGCAGTGCTCGATCTCATAAGGACCCGGAGTCGCCGAAATGTACAGCGCCTGTTTAACCTTGCTCTCGAATTCCTCAAAACGGAGCGGGCGGTTGTCCAGCGCCGACGGCAGCCTAAAGCCGTGCTCCACCAGTACTTCCTTCCGGGCTCTGTCTCCGTTATACATTCCACGAATTTGCGGGAGGGTGACATGGGACTCATCGACTACCACCAGCATATCCTCCGGGAAATAATCAAACAGCGTATACGGCGTCGCTCCCCGCTCGCGGAACGTAAGCGGCCCGGAATAGTTCTCGATTCCCGAGCAGAAGCCCATCTCCTGCATCATTTCGATATCGTAGCGGGTTCTTTGTTCAAGTCTCTGCGCCTCGAGTAGCTTGCCTTGACTACGAAACTCGGCCAGCCGCTCCTCCAGCTCCCGTTCAATATCAACTAGCGCCCGCTTCATCGTGTCCTCGTGCGTGACAAAGTGAGAAGCCGGGAAGATCGCGATATGTTCTCTCTCGCCGAGAATTTCGCCCGTAAGCACATCAATCTCGGTAATCCGTTCAATCTCGTCCCCGAAGAGCTCTACCCGCACCGCATGCTCGCTGCGCGAGGCCGGGAAAATCTCGACCACATCCCCGCGAACCCGGAAGGTGCCGCGGACAAAATTGATATCGTTGCGCTGATACTGGATATCCACCAGCCTGTGCAATATCTGATTTCTCGGCAGCTCCATTCCTACTCTTAAGGAAAGCAAAAGATCCCGGTACTCCATTGGAGAACCGAGTCCATAAATACACGACACGCTCGCCACGATAATGACGTCACGCCGTTCGAACAGCGCACTTGTAGCAGAGTGCCGAAGCTTATCAATTTCGTCGTTGATGCTCGAATCCTTCTCAATATAAGTATCGGAAGAGGGAATATAAGCCTCTGGTTGATAGTAATCGTAGTAGCTTACGAAATATTCTACGGCATTGTTCGGGAAGAATTCCTTGAATTCACTGCAAAGCTGTGCCGCTAAAGTCTTGTTATGGGCAATGACCAGAGTCGGCCGGTTCAACCGCGCAATAACCTGAGCCGCGGTAAACGTCTTACCGGTTCCGGTCGCTCCGAGCAGGGTCTGATGTCTTCTCCCGCTCTGAATGCTTTGCACAATCTTCTCAATGGCCTGCGGCTGGTCCCCCTGCGGCTGGAAGTCGGAGACCAGCTCAAATTTCTTATTGCTTAATATGAGATCGCTCATAAGAATCCTCCGTTAAATTCGGAATGCGATTTCCTCTAAACTTTTACACATTGGCGGTCGATAAAAAGGATAGAAAACGGCAACTGCCGTTTATCATGTGTTGAAATATAGGAATGTTTGTTCCTACTATTATACCTTGTTTGCAACCGAGTTGCAAATCAAGATTGGTTCCTTATCCTCCCAACTATTATAAGCTGAACTAGGAGTGGTATCTATCGTGGATTTGACAACAATTATTGGGCTAATTGTGGGCTTGTTTGCACTGATTATGGGTTATATATGGGATGGCGGTCATTTAAGCGCCTTGTTCGTTCCCAGTGCCTTATTAATAGTCGTTGGCGGAACCGTCGGCGCGGTCATCGTCAGCTTCCCCTGGTCCAAGCTCAAGGAACTGCCCAAGGCGATGGGGATGGCTTTTAAAGAACAGAAGCAAGAAGCAGGAGTCATTATCGACGACATTGTGGAGATGGCGACTATTGCTCGAAGAGAAGGTGTTCTTGCCCTGGAGCAAAGAGCTGTCGAATACCATGATCCATTCCTCAAAGACGGATTAATGATGGTTATCGATGGAACGGATCCGGAATTGACCCGCCAAATTCTGGAACTGGAGATGGATGCGCTCGAAGCCCGCCACGAAGGATACGCGAAAATATTCGAATCGGCCGGAGGATTCGCTCCGACAATGGGGATTGTCGGTACCGTTATGGGCCTTATTCACGTTCTCGGCAGCCTCAGCGATCCGGATTCCCTAGGTCCCGCGATTGCCGTTGCATTCGCCGCCACTCTATATGGGGTAGCCACGGCAAACGTTGCCTATCTGCCGATAGCCAACAAAATTAAAGTTCGCAGCAAAGAGCAGATTTCCACTATGGAGCTGATGCTGGAAGGCATCCTGGCACTACAGGCAGGTGAGAATCCTCAGTTAATTCGCAAAAAGCTGACCTCCTTCCTTCATCAAAAGAAAAACTCAAAAGCGGAAGTAGGTGGAGAATTTGGCGAGGAGAGGTAAGAAGCCGGAGGTTCCTGAAAATCATGAACGATGGTTGATCACATATGCGGACTTGATAACGCTGCTGCTCATTTTCTTTGTCATTATGTACGCTATGAGCAAGGTCGATGAAACCAAATATAACGATCTGGCACAAACTTTGCATCTGCAGTTCAGCAGCAAAGGGGACTCGGTTCTACAACAAGGATCCGGCGTCATCGGCGGAATGGATTCAGGCAAAGGAAAAGAAGGCAACCTTAAGGATTTCGAGGCTTTCCTGGAGGAAATGGATAAGCGGAAAGAGCAAGGCCTTCAGGACTTGATGAAGATTGTCAATGAATACATTGAAGAAGAACAGCTGCAAGACACCGTGTCCATAGGCGACACCCCAAGAGGCGTTGCCATTACCTTGAATGATTTGCTGCTATTTGATTTAGGTAAGGCTGATCTCAGGGAAAACGCCTATCCGATTCTCGAAAAGTTGGCCAGCTTGTTCCCGACCTTGAATACGAAAATAAGCATCGAAGGACATACCGACGACTTGCCGCTGGCGACCGGTGCTTATTATAAAGATAACTGGAGACTCAGCTCCGAAAGATCGCTGTCCGTACTGCGGTACTTCACGAATGAGGCCGGACTGCCGGAATCCATGTTTCTCTCTACCGCCTATGCGGATACCAAGCCTATCGTTCCTAATACATCCGATGAAAATAGACAAAGGAACCGGCGGGTGGAGATCATCGTACTCAGATAATATCGTTACTCGATTGAAAAGAAGCGGACAGGAAGACGCTGAAGTTACAATGTCTTCCTGTCCGCTTCATTATTTAATCCGCCCTCAAGAGGAGGCGGAGGAAGGATTGCTGCGAAGCCTGTTGTCTCTCTTGCGGAAATATGCAAAAATCGAAGCCGGCTTCTGTTCCACATAATATACGGCCTTATCATCCGGACAGAGAATCAGTCCTAACTGATGATGCTCCCCTGCGAACATAGCCCGGCTGACAAACTTGGAGTGCCCATCCAAATTGATAATTTCCAGCTTGCAGAAAGCTGGATTCAACTGCATCGCAAGATGAAGCCCTTCCTTCGTTATCACTTTCCGCTGATTTACTTTACGAATAATTTCTCCGGCCCGGATGCCTGATTCGGCTGCAGGACTGTTCGGTAGGACGGCCAATATTTTCAAGCCCCGGGTATCATGCACATAGAGCGGGTGGGCCGTTTCCTCCTGACTGTTGGAATAAGCAATCATCCCTTCATGCAGCAGCAAGGTCAGCAAGGAGGCCGCCAGGATCAGCGGCTCCCAATAGTAGCTTCCGATGGCAGCACAGAGAACAAGCACCGAGTAACCCAATAATAATGTCGAATCGAATCTCGCCTTCAGATAGGGAAGCTTGCTGATCGTGGATGACGTAAATCCAATCAGCGCGGGAAAAGCGACCATTCCCCAGCCGGCTGCTCCGCCCTCCACAAACCATGGATTCCACGGCAGATGGCTTATTCCCGTCTCGGAAGGAACTAACAGAAACAGGGGGACAGGCCAAAATCCATGCAGATGGTAGGCTCCTACCAGCTTTCCTCGTTTGCTCTCCATAAAGAGAGGCGTTGCCATCCGGCTGCCTTGCCACCGCACCAGCAGCCCTTCCGTCAAATGCAGAATCGCGGCCAACGCTAGCAGCGATGGGATATTGACCGATAATGCGGTAGCAAATATCCAGCCTGCCCAAGGCCAGTCAACGGCGCTTGGGACGAACAGTGCCAGGGAATGAAGAAGACCTATGATCCCGACAGAATAGGCAATACAAAAATAACGGACCCGCACCAGCATCAGCAGGAGCGATATCCCCCAAATCAGCAGCATTGCTTGGAGGGATAGCGTCACTCCGAACAGGAGCATTAGAACCGATGCCATTATGCCCGCCAGCCAACCCCATAGCAGCGTCCGCCAAGTTTCGCCTATTAAGGAATGCAGGCGGGAATGAAATAGTTTGCGCTCCAACGAAATTTGCCGGCGGTATTGAAGGATAATAAAGGCGATTCCTATATAATACAGAGGATTCAGCAGAAGCTGAGCCACTGCACGGACAATCTGCTCTCCCCAATCAACCCAAGGATTCATTCCATTTCTCCTTAATAGAAAAGAATAAGAAGGCGGTGCAAACCGACCTTCTTCACAAATTCTACGTTTCTATTCAATTTCCTGCCGCTTCTCTAAAAGGTAGTTAATAAGTCTTCAGCATGTATTCAGTAAAAGAGCACTGCAGCGATGCTGCAACCTTTAATTACCGTTAGCCAGCTTTTCCCGCAAGTATTGAACAGCGGCCTTCAGCTGATTATCGTTGTTCGGATCGCGAATCGCCTCTATCACTTTACTTTCTAACAGGCCCATCATCTGTTCGTCCACTTCCCCGTTGACCGTCAGGCTGTTATCCGTCTGGAAGGCTTTGACGGCATCCACCGTCTGCTGATCGAAATATCCGTCGTTACGGCTGACGGAATAGCCTAGGGCAGGAAGCATCGTCTGCAGTACTTTTACATCCTCATTAGCCATGTCATAGGTTAGCGTCACCTGTTTACTGAAAGGTCTGACTGTAAAGATTTCCGGCTGCTCAACCTTCATATCCGGCTCGATTCCGGTCTTGTTAATCCAGTTCCCGTCCGGAGTCAGCCATTTGGAGGTTGTCAATTTGATATTGCTGCCGTCCCCCATTTCCTTCTCGAAAGTGACCTGTACCGTTCCCTTGCCATAGGTCTTCTCGCCGATTAATTGGCTGCCGGCCGATTCCTTCAAAGCACCGGCCAGAATTTCCGAGGCGCTCGCACTTCCTTGGTTTATAAGAACCGCGACCGGATACGCTTTGGCCGGGTTAGGATTCTTGGAGAGCGTCGGCTGCCGCTTCCCATTGCGGTCTTCGATTTGGACAATAGGCTTGCCCTTCTCGATAAACGGCTGAACGATATGAATCACCTGATCCAACAGACCTCCGGGATCATTCCGTACATCGATAATCAGGCCTTTCATTCCTTGGGCTTCCAGCTTGCTCAATTCCTCCTCAAATCTTTTACTTGTCTGGAAAGAGAATTGAGTAATCTCGATCTTGCCTATGGAATCCTCCAGCATCTCTGCGTAGACCGTCTCTATGGGGATGTCGTCGCGAACGATGACAATCTCCACCGGTTCCGAGGTACCGCTCCGCAAGACGGATAATTTTGCTTCGGTTCCTTTGGGCCCGCGGATCTTGGCTACGGCTTCATTCAAAGTCAGCCCATCCAGCAATTCTCCGTCTACACTTAATATGACGTCCTTGGCCCGCAAGCCGGATTTCTCTGCGGGAGAGCCTTTAATAGGCGAGACGATCGTCACTCTGCCGTTATCCAACGATACCTCTGCCCCGATGCCTTGAAAGGACGAACTGATATGCTCCTCGAAATCCTTGGCTTCCTTGGTCGTCATATACGTAGAGAACGGATCCTCCAGGGAGGCAAGCATGCCTTGAATGGCACCGTCGATGATCTTATCATGATCGACTTGTTCCAAGTACCTCTGACGAATAATCTCATAAGCTTTCGTGACCTTGTCCAGATCCTTGCGGGTTACTTCTCCTTGCGGAGCTTCGACGGTTGCAAAGGAAGGACTCACTATCGTTAAAGTAAGAATGCTGCTGGCGAACATAGCCAGCACAATAAATGCCAAAACCGTACGGCCTTTAAAAACCATAAACCTTGCACCACCTTTGCTACCCTGACTTACCTGCTAGTATATGACAAGCACGTGCGGTTTATAATAGACAAGCTATTAATTTTCTACTCCACATACGGCCTTGGGTTAACGGGCTTCTCGTCAATTCTGACCTCGAAATGAAGATGGTTGCCGGTGGAATCTCCCGTTGATCCTACTTCAGCAATCTTCTGTCCTCTTGTAACCGAGTCTCCCTCGCTAACTTTGATTCCATTCTGCCGGATGTGGCCATACCAGGTCCACATTCCACCGCCGTGGTCGATCACAACCGTATTGCCATATCCTCTTACCCAGGAAGCGATCAAGACCACTCCATCGTCCGCAGCCACAATTGTAGTTCCGTTAGGGGCGGCGATATCCATGCCCGCATGCAGCTTTCTCTTCTTGGCAATGGGATCTATCCGATAACCGAATTCGGAGGTAATGATCCCGCTGTCCGGAACCGGCCAGGCCAGCTGCCCGCCAGCTCGGCTTACATTGGATGTCTTCATCTTCGCTTCTTTAGCCTTTTGCTGCTGAATCAATTTATTTTTTTCATTGTACAGTTGGGCTTTCTCCTTGGCCAGAGCGACCAGACTCTGTTCCTGCTCCTCACTGATGCCCTCAGCTTCTGCCTCTTGGGCGGACAGACTGGCAATGGCCACTTCCTTCTGCTTCTCGCGTGCCAGCAGCTGCTGACGCACATCCTCCGCTTCAGCATACAATCTCTCGGCTTCCTGCAGCTGAATTTCGACCTCTATCTTTTTCTCCGCGATCAGGTCGCGGTCCTTTTTGTTAGCTTCCAGTAACCGCTTGTCATTACCGGATATCAGCTTCAACGTATTAAATCTTTCGATAAAATCCGAGAAACTGGTCGCGCTAAGTATAACATCAAGATAGGACACCGTACCGTTCATATACATGGCCCGAACTCTCGATTTCAACTGCTTGTCCCTTTCTTCTACCCGTTCCTCCGCATCTACTAGCTGTTGGGTCGTTTCATGAAGCGTAGCCGTTACCACATTAACCTGCTCATTCAGCTCGTTCAGCTTGGCTACCTGCCGCTCAATCTCTTCCTGAATCTCTTGCAGGGTAATGATTTCTACTCTTTTTTGCTCCTGTAGGGAAGCCTTAAGCTCTTCGGCTTCCTTCCGTTTCTTGGCCGCTTCCTGCTCCTGCTTCTGCAAATTCTCCAGCTTGCGGTTAATATCGTCCAAAGGACCGGCAAATCCTGTATAGGGCTGCACTACCAGGCATAAGGCCACGACTACGGCGGTGAGAGACAACGACAACTTTTTCAAAAGAAATACCTCCTACACTTTTAAATACTTGCGAACCGAAATCGTGCTGCCCCATATTCCGATAACTAATCCGATGGAAAGCAATAAAATGCCGACCGGATATATGACTTCCAGAAGCGGTTTAAAATGCACCATAAAAACGCTGATATCGGCCTGGGTCGACTTTAGAAGTTCAAAGTATCCGTAGGACAGGATACCGATCGGAATGATCGATCCTATCAATCCAAGCAGCGCCCCCTCTATGAAGAAAGGCCAATTGATAAAACTGTTGGTAGCTCCTACAAGCTTCATGATCTTAATTTCCCGGTTACGGGCCATGATGGTCAGCTTGATCGTATTGGATATCAGGAACATCGCCGTCAACGCTAGGCAAACGACCAACACCAACCCAACGTTGCGAATAATGGAGGTTACTTTAAACAGAGTATCGACGGTCCCCTTACCATAATTAACGCTGACGATCGGAGCCGGGTCCTTCCCTGTATTCAAGGCTTCAATCTTCTGAGCCACCATTCCTACCTGGCTCGGTTCCTTGACTTCTACCGTGAAGGAATCATTCAATGGATTGTTCTCGCCATCCAGCCCTTCCAGATAGGCTTCACCGGATTCCCCCATCTTTTCCCGCAGAATCTCTAAACCTTCTTCTTTGGAAACAAAAGTGTTCTTCTCTACTTCGGGCATGCCGGTAATGCCGGCTTCAATCGCTTCTATTTCCTCCTGCGGCGTTTCCAGCTCCAGGAAGACCTTGATTTCCACCTGCTTCTCTATTTGTTCCGTCAAATAATTGACATTCAATGATAAAATCAGGAACAACCCTAGTATAAATAGCGATATAGATATCGAACTGATCGAAGCGAACGTCATCCACCCATTGCGGATAATGTTCTTGCCACCCTCTCTGAAGTGCCGGCCAAGTGTACTAATCGTCATAGCCGTAATCTCCTCTCGCTTGGTCGCGGGCAATCTGGCCGTGTTCGATAGCAATTACTCTCTTTCGGATGGTATTAACAATTTCTTTGTTATGCGTAGCCATGATGATCGTCGTTCCCCGGTAATTGATTTCCTCCAGCAAGTTCATAATTCCCCATGAGGTCTCAGGATCCAGATTTCCCGTAGGCTCGTCCGCTATAATGACAGCCGGATTGTTGACAATCGCCCGGGCTATAGCAATTCTCTGCTGCTCCCCGCCGGACAGCTGCGTCGGGAAAGAGGCCGCTTTGTCCTTCAGCTTGACCAGTTCCAATACTTCCATCGTTCTTTTCTTGATTAACTTCTTGGGAGCTTCAATAGCTTCCATGGCAAAGGCAATATTCTCATAGACCGTTAACTTGGGCAGAAGCCGGAAGTCCTGGAAAATCACTCCGATATTGCGCCGGACATAAGGAATCTTACGCGGCTTCAGCTTCTCCAGATTAAAGCCGTTAACAAAAATTTGACCTTTGGTAGGCCGCTCTTCCCTATATATCATTTTCATAAAAGTAGATTTCCCCGCTCCGGAGGGGCCTACAACATAAACAAATTCATTAGCATTAACCTTAAGATTTATGCCCCTTATCGCATGTGTCCCGTCCGGATAAGTCTTCCAGACGTCCTGCATTTCAATCATGCTATCACATCCTGTTTGTAGTAACCTTCTTAAACTTCGACATAAATCTTTAAATTCCTTTAGATTGGTATCAAAAACGTAACAAATCCCCGTTATTTTCACCAAATTAACAGTTTATCCCGACATGTGACGAATAACGCCGAATGAAGAAGGAGGCGAAATATCTCGTCCATTCTCTTCATACAATTGAAGAAAGGTTGTTGCATCATCTAAGGAGGTCATTCTCATGCCATGGTCAAGGAGGAGCCTATTAATCATTGTTTCGGCATTATCGGCTCTACTTTTAATTTTTTTGGCGCTTATAGGCTATGCCTCTCAGAACCGATTTCCCAGGGGAATGAGTCTGCACGGCTGGTCCATTGCCGGAGCCCCCTATTATTCAACCGTCGCCAAGCTGGAACAAGCGGCCCGGGAGTTCTCCCAAACCAAGATCGCTTTGACATCGGACCGCCCGGAGGCCCCTCCGAATACGTTAACTATGGAGCAGCTTGGAATCAGAATCGATATGGATCCCTTCTTCACTGTCCTGCAGCAGCTTCGCTCTGGAAACCGTTTCGAACAAGTAGGGAACCGCTGGAGACTTTCCGGGTCATCCTTAAAGCTTACCTTATTTTTTAATGACAATGCAATGCACAATATGTTGAAATCTGTATGGTCGGATATGTACAGCCAAACTCCCCAGGATGCCCGAAGAATGATTACGGAAGATGACCGGATTGAAATCATACCCGAGCAAACGGCATACCGTATAGATGAACAGGAGCTTAAGCGCAGAATTATGGAATGGTTTGATAAAGAGTGGAATGGCCTAAACGGCGAGATCGCCCAGGCTTCCATCCATCTGCCCCTGCTTGCCGAGAACCCGCAAGTGACGGCTGCAGATCTGAATGCCCAAGGCATTGACCGCAAGTTTAGTGAATTTACCACAGTATTCATGACTAATGAGGAAGGCCGAATGCACAATATTCAATCCGCCGCCCGCATAATGGATAACATGCTGCTGGGTCCGCAGGAGGTCTTCGACTACGGCCAAATCGTCCATAGGGCTGAAACGGAATTCGGCTTTAAGGAAGCCCCCGTTATTGTGAACGGGCAGCTTGTAACCGGAATCGGCGGCGGGATTTGCCAGGTGTCCAGCACGTTGTATAATGCCGCTCTGCGTGGCGGCCTGGAAATTGTGGAAAGAAGGAATCATACCCTTCCCGTCAGCTATGTCGAATTGGGTCAGGACGCCACTTATGCGGACGGATATATTAATTTCAAGTTCCGCAACAATACCGGCCGTCATTTGCTGATTAAGACAACCTTGATCGAAAACCGGCTGACCATCAAATTGTTCGGTCATACTCCAAGTCATATTACTTACGATGTAGAATCGGTTATAGTGAAAGAAGTGGAGCCTTCGGTGAAATACGTGTATAATCCCGGCCTGACCAGAGAGCAGCAGATTCAAAAAGGCAAGCCCGGCTATATTGTCGAAACTTATCGGCATAAGATTGAAAATGGGCAACGGACGGATTCCCAACTCATTTCCAAAGACACCTATGCCGCCCAGCCAACTCTCATCGCTACTCCTCATGACGCCAAAGCCGAGAACCCTTCCCAGCCGGCACCCATGGTAGAAGACGGGGTAAGGGGACGCTGATATCCAGGAAGGCAAAGCTGGCCCTGGTCCAATTACATTGGACCAGGGTCTTTTATTTATGACAAGTCATATGACTTCGGTGACTTGGCAGCGCTATCTTCTTCTAGTAATCTAAGTTTAGTGAAATGGAACAAAGAGGTGAGCAACCGATGTCCAAGGAAGATTTCTTCCGAGACCTTGAATATAAGCTGAAGGGCTTGCCGGAACAGGAACGGCGACAAATTCTGCAAGTGTATGAAGACCTGTTTCGGACGGCCGCCGAGAATGGCAAGGATGAACGCGAGGTAACCGCTTATCTGGGATTCGCTTCGGATCATCCCCCCCATGACCATCTAGCTGTTTATCCGCATCCAGCTATCGATAGCTCGCACCAAGGGATTCGGCCGTTGATAGCCAGCGTAGCTCTCGGATTATTTAATCTGATTATTGTTCTGCCGCCGTTTCTGGCCATTAGCGCATTACTGTTAGCCTTCTGCATCATGACGTTCGTCCTGCTGGCTCTGCCGCTGTTCATTTGGTGGTTCCCCTATGGGGATATTCTTTTTATTCACAAGCTGTTCTTAACTATGGCCGTGTTCGGTCTGGGCATGCTTACGGGCATCGCGTCATGGTATTCCGTCAAGTGGTACTTCATTGCCGTACGGAAATATATCCAAATTAACGTTAATCTGATAAAGGGGGAATAAGTCTTGAAACGTAAAGCAATCGCCTTTCTCGCCCTCTTTTCATTTGCATGCTTCCTGATTGGTTCCATCGGCTTTGCCGCTACCTATGTCTGGAAGCGGGGAGCAAGCACCCATGCCATTAGTACGGAATTTGGCCAGACCCGGGATTCGGCTGATGGCTGGAAACCGTTAACGTCCGAGAGCTCCGAGGAGGAGCAGACGTTCGATTCGTCTGACATTTCCCGCTTTTCCCTAAGGACCGATTTGGCCAAGCTTCAGTTTGTTACCAGCCCGTCCGATACGATTACTGTCCGTTTGACCAGCCAGTCTTCCGATAAATATAAGCCTGAAATCAAAGCTGAGCAGCGGGGTGATCATTTAAGTGTAGAGGTCCTCCATCCCGAACAGACAGGGTTTGGCCTCGATCGGATTCAGGATTTGCTTCAGAACAATAATAATCAGTCTCTGACGATGACCGTGGAGGTAGCGCTGCCTGATAAAGTTTTCTCCGAAGTCAGACTGCAGTCCGATATGGGGAGTATTGCTTTGGGAGGAATGAAAGCTGATAAGCTTCATATCCGAAGCGATGCAGGCTCCGTTCACCTGAATGATTATGTTGGAAAGAAGTTGGAGGTTAATACCAATATAGGCAGCATTCAGTTAAAGGAAATTGATGCGGAGATTAACGTTAGCAGCGATATAGGAAGTATCTCCGTTGAACAGTCCTCCATTCTCCATCCGTTGAACATCAAAAACGAAATTGGCAAGGTCGAGTTAATCGTCAGCGAAGTGGCACCTATGACGATGGAGCTTACAACCAGTATGGGCAGTATCCATACCAACCTCCCTGGGATGACAGAGGAAGAACGCCGCCGCACCTACTGGAAAGGATCCTACGGGAATAATGGTCCATCCGTGAAAATAAATACGGAGATCGGCAGTATAAGCGTTCTATCCAAGTAATGGAATCTTGCGCGCCGTTCGAATACTTACCTAACAAGCCCCCTTGCTGTTCACAGCAGGGGGGCTTGTTTATGAATGGTTGCTTGCTATTTATCCAGATGGGTCTGAACCCATTCTTCCGTCTTCCCGACGGCTTCCTCCGCCCGGCCAATCGCTTGCGCTACTTGCTCGGAGGCTGTTCCTCCGTAGACGTTGCGGGCATTGACCACCTGTTCCGGCTGCAGCACCTGATAAATATTGTCGTCGAACAGCTCGGAAAACTGCTTGAACTCGTCCAAAGTCAGGTCAAGCAAATATTTTTTGTTCTGAATGCAGTAAAGCACTGTCTTCCCGATAATTTCATGGGCTTGACGGAATGGAATCCCTTTATTCACCAGGTAATCGGCAATATCGGTCGCATTGGAGAAATCCTGATTGACTGCTTGTCTCATTCGGTCCCGGTTTACCTTCATGGTCGAAACCATAGGGGCGAATAATTGCAAGGCCCCCTGCAGCGTCTTGACGGTATCGAACATTCCTTCCTTATCTTCCTGCATGTCCTTGTTATAGGCTAACGGAAGCGCCTTGAGGACCGTCAGCAAGCCGACAAGATTGCCGTAGACCCGTCCGGTCTTGCCCCTTACCAATTCGGCCACGTCCGGATTCTTCTTCTGCGGCATGATGCTGCTGCCGGTGCAGAAGGCATCATCCAGCTCGATAAAGGCAAACTCGGTGCTGGACCACATCACCATCTCCTCGCACAGACGGGACAAGTGCATCATTATCATAGAAGCATTGGACAGAAATTCGATAATGAAATCCCGGTCGCTGACCGCATCCAGGCTGTTTTCATATACGCGGTCAAAGCCAAGCTGTTCGGCCACGAAATGGCGGTCGATCGGGAAAGTCGTACCGGCTAATGCTCCTGCCCCGAGCGGGAGAACATTAATCCGTTTGTAGCTGTCCTGAAGCCGTTCGATATCCCGTTGAAACATGGACACATAAGCCATCAGATGATGGGCGAACAGGATCGGCTGGGCCCTTTGCAAATGGGTATAGCCCGGAATGATTGTGTCCAGGTTGGCCTTGGCCTGTTCCAATAAGGCTAATTGAAGCTTATGCAGCATGCCGACAAATTCCACTACTCTTCTGCGCAGGTACAGATGCATATCCGTAGCTACCTGATCGTTCCGGCTGCGGCCTGTATGCAGCTTGCCTCCTACAGGACCGATTTCCTCGATCAAGGCCTTCTCAATGTTCATATGGATATCTTCGTCACTCACCGAAAATTCCATCTCACCGCGCTGAATCCGCTCCTGAACCTTGAGCAGTCCTTCCTTGATCCGCTCGGCATCGGCCTCCGGAACGATGCCGCACTTGGCCAGCATGGCAATATGGGCAAGGCTGCCTTGAATGTCTTCTTCCGCAAGCTCTTTATCAAATAGAATCGAAGCGGTATACTCTTCGACGAGCTGATCCGTTTTTTTGGTGAACCGGCCACCCCATAATTTTGACACTGTACTTCCCCTTTCCATCAACAAGCGAGCCGCACCAGGCGGCCCGCTGTTTTCCTATTTCTGCTTGCTCTGCTCGACACCCGAACCTACCTTCAAACGCAGTGCGTTCAGGTGAATAAATCCGGTGGCATCCGACTGATTGTAGGCTTGGGTCGGATCCGCCTCCATCGTTGCAATATCCGGATTGTACAGGCTCACCGGGCTCTTCACTCCAGCGGCAATGACGTTGCCTTTATACAGCTTGATGCGCACGGTACCCGTTACATTCTTCTGGCTTTCCGTCACCAATGCCTGAAGCGCAAGCCGCTCCGGAGCAAACCAGAATCCGTTATAGACCAAAGTGCTGTACTTGGAAATCAAGGAATCACGCAGATGCATAACGTCCCGGTCCATTGTCAGAGACTCCATTTTGCGGTGGGCATGGAATAAGATCGTTCCGCCCGGGGTCTCGTAAACGCCGCGGCTTTTCATGCCGACGAACCGGTTCTCGACCATATCGACGCGGCCAATTCCATGCTTGCCGCCGAGCTCGTTCAAGGTATCCATAACTTCAAGCGGAGTCATTTTCTTCCCGTTCAGAGCGACGCAGTTCCCCTGTTCAAACTCCAGCTCCAGGTATTCCGGGGTGTCGGGAGCGTCCTCCGGAGATACGCTTAATACGTACATATCTTTGCAAGAATCGGCGCTTGCGTCAAACCAAGGGTCTTCCAGCATGCCGCTCTCAAAGCTGATATGAAGCAAATTGCGATCCGTTGAATAAGGCTTGGAAGCCGTCGCCTGCACCGGAATGCCGTGCTTCTCCGCATACGCGATCATTTCGGCGCGTCCCGGGAATTGCTCACGGAACGACTCAAGACGCCACGGAGCGATCACGGAAATTTCAGGAGCCAACGCCGCGGCTGCCAGCTCGAAGCGGACCTGGTCATTCCCCTTGCCCGTAGCACCATGAGCGATAGCCGTCGCTCCTTCCGCTCTGGCGATCTCCACCATCCGCTTAGCGATAAGGGGGCGTGCGATGCTGGTGCCCAGCAAATACTGACCTTCGTACAAAGCACCTGCCTGAAACATCGGGAAGATAAAGTCACGGGCAAACTCGTCGCGCAAATCATCGATATACACTTTCGATGCCCCGGTCCGCAGTGCTTTTTCCTCCAGTCCGTCCAACTCGTCCTTCTGTCCGATATCCGCCGTGAACGCGATAATCTCCGCATCATAGGTTTCCTTCAACCATGCCAGAATTACAGAAGTATCCAATCCGCCGGAATAGGCGAGAACAATTTTATCTTTTGCCATGACTATTTCACCCTTCTCTATACTTGTTCGCATGGTGCCTAAGCTTTGCTGCCTTAAGCACATGGGTCCGTGAGCTACATAATGGCGGCCATAATTGCCTTCTGCGCATGCAGCCGGTTTTCCGCCTGATCGAATACGATGGAATGATTTCCGTCTATGATGCCTTCACTAACCTCTTCGCCACGATGAGCCGGCAGGCAATGCATGAATAGGTAATCCGGCTTCGCGTACTTAACCAGTTCCTCATTAACCTGATATTGGCTGAAAGCGGCGACTCGTTGAGCCTGCTCCTCTTCTTGCCCCATGCTCGCCCATACATCTGTATATATGATGTCCGCATCCGCTACCGCTTCTTTCGGATCGGTCACAATTTCCAGCTTGGAGCCGGTTTGCGCAGCGATTTCCCTGGAGACATCAACCATTTCGCGATCGGGTCCATAGCCTTCCGGAGAAGCCACAGAGACGTCCAGTCCCAGTTTACAGCCTCCCACCATCAGAGAGTGGGCCATATTGTTGCCATCGCCGATATAAGCCAGCTTAAGCCCCTGAAGCTTGCCCTTCTTCTCGAAGATGGTCTGGTAGTCAGCCAGCGCCTGGCAAGGATGGGACAGATCGGACAAACCGTTAATAACCGGGATGGTAGCCCCTCTAGCCAACTCAATAACAGTCCGGTGTGCAAACGTGCGGAACATAATGCCGTCCAGATAACGGGACAGGGTCTGAGCCGTGTCCCAGATTGTTTCCCCGCGGCCGATCTGCAAATCATTGCGGCTCAGGAATAGTGCGTGCCCGCCAAGCTGGTACATCCCCACCTCGAACGATACCCGCGTACGGGTCGAGGATTTTTCGAAGATCATGCCCAAAGTTTTTCCTTTGAGCGGCTGATAAACTTCTCCCTCTTTATTTTTCCGTTTCAGCTCTACGGCCAAGTCGATCAAGTATTGGATTTCTTCTGTGGTGTAATCGGCTAACCCGAGAAAGTCTCTTCCCTTCAAATTCAGCCCATTTTCGGATGATGTTAAATTTGTCATGTCATCGCTCCTTTCAAGTTGATTCCTTCAAAATAGTTTCGGCAGTTCAAAAGGAAATGTTCATGCCGATCTATTGACAGCGCCTCAAAGCACAAATAATTATTTAGTAATCGTTTCTCACTCTTTAACGGCGAGCGAATAGCCGGCCATCACCTTGCTGATGACGGCAATGCCTTCATCGAGCTCTTCCTTCGTAACCAGCAGGCTCGGAAGCAGACGAATAACATTGGGGCCCGCCGATACTACCAGTACCCCTTGCTCATGAATCTTCGCCAAGATGTCGGCTACCGGCTCGTGACATTCGATACCGATCAACAGCCCGAGACCGCGGACTTCCTTAACCAAAGGATGACCGTTCAACTCTTCCCTCAGCCGGTTCATGGCGTATTGTCCCATTTCCGCTGCCCGCTCGGACAGCTTGCCTTCCAGAAGCGTCTCTACGGTAGCTATCCCTGCGGCCGTAGCTATAGGCGTTCCTCCGAAGGTAGATCCATGGCTTCCTGCGCCGAAGGCCTCCTTCAGCTTCTCCTTGCCGAGCATGGCCCCTATTGGGAAGCCGCTGCCCAGAGCCTTCGCTAAGGTAAAGATATCCGGTTCAATTCCGTAATGCTCATGGGCGAACCATTTCCCTGTGCGGCCCATTCCGGTTTGGATCTCATCAACGATGAGCAGCAGGTTGTGCTCCTTGCACAATCTGGCCACTTCTTGAACAAATTCGGGCTCCGCTATCCGTACCCCGCCCTCAGCCTGAACCATCTCCAGCATGATAGCACACGTCTTGTCGGTAATGTAACCGGATAGCGCAGATGCATCGTTAAACGGTGCATAAACAAAGCCTTGAGGAAGAGGCTGGAACCCCTCCTGCACTTTCTCCTGACCGGTTGCGGTCAATGTAGCCAAGGTCCGGCCATGAAAGGACTGTCTGAAGGTGATGATCTCGTACCGTCCGGTTCCGAGCACCTTCTGATGATATCTGCGCGCCAGCTTGATCGCCGCTTCATTAGCTTCCGCTCCGCTGTTGCAGAAGAAGACGGCATCCGCACAGCTTACATCTGTCAGCAGCTTAGCAAGCTTCTCCTGATTAGGAATATGAAATAAATTACTGACATGCCATAAGTCATCCAACTGCGCTACAAGCTTCTTCTTCACTTGGGCGGGAGAATGCCCCAGGCTGGTGACGGCTAAACCGCTCATCAAATCCAAATAACATTTGCCCGTATCATCCCAAAGCCGGCTGCCCTCTCCCTTAACCAAGGTTATCGGATACCGGGCATAGGTTGGAAATAAAGAGCTCTTATTGCTTGCTTCCCCCATCGTTTGTTCCCTCCCGTCTAAAAATGCATATATTATGTTCATCCAGAACTTAGTCTGGATTTCCCATTTTTAGTTAAATAACGATCATGCTTCCTTAACAATCCTCGTCCCGATGGCTTCGCCTTGTATGACTTTGCTCAGCACTTCCGGCACCGTGCCGTCGACAATGACGACTTCCCGTACCTGCCCCTGTATGCACTGCACAGCCGCCCGAACCTTCGGAATCATTCCGCCGTAGATTTCCCCGCTCTCGATCATTTGATCGATTTCCTGCACGGTTACAGATGGCAGAACCTTCTTTTCTCCGTCAACGGTTTTCATAACCCCCGGCACGTCGGTAACAACGATCATACGCTCCACTCCGACTCGGGAAGCGACCGCCCCTGCAGCCGTATCCGCATTAATATTAAACCGCTGGCTTCCGTCCTCGCCGATTCCTATCGGAGCAATGACCGGAATATACCCCATGGAGACAATCCCCTGGATCAATTCAGCATTGACGGCCGTAACGTCCCCGACCCAGCCGACCTCTTCCGTGTTATCCACCGGTTTGGCTTGAATCAGTTGGCCATCGACTCCGGACAAACCAAGGGCTTTAGCCCCCGATTCTTGGATTTTACGTACAATTTCTTTATTAATCCGTCCGGCAAGCACCATCTCAACGACATCCAGCACCTCTTCGCTTGTTTTGCGCAGACCGTTAACGAACACGGATTCAATGCCCAATTGCTCAAGTGTGCTGGAAATAGCCGGTCCGCCGCCGTGTACGATGACCGGGATAGCTCCTTCCTGCTGCAGCTTCCTCATGTCGTCAAAGAAAGAAGACGGAAGAGCCGCCAGAGTGCTGCCTCCGCATTTAATAACAAAACAATGGTAACTCATAACTCCACCTGCTTTCCTCACGCTGCTATCAACACAAGTTATGTCGTAGCGTTATTCTGAATCCTTCATCCTTCAGGATGAAAACGACCCTTGCAGGAGCAGTGGACACCTATCCCTCACGTTCTTGACTTCATTGAATATTGGCGTCCAGACTGCTTTCTTGCCTATATATCTATTAAAGTTAATAAATGCCTTATTAAGTCCGATAAGCCGCATTAATCCGCACGTAATCATAGGTTAAATCACAGCCCCAGGCCGTAGCCTGATGTGTTCCCATATGAAGATCGACATGGATCCCTACCAGATCGCCCTTTAAATACTCGGCAGCCCGCTCCTCATCGAATTTCACGGGTCGCGATTGCTCAAGCACCGATATGTCGCCAATGCGTATATCGACCGTCTCCGTGTTGATCGGCTGACCGGCTCGGCCGGCGGCTGCAATAATCCGTCCCCAGTTCGCATCGGCCCCGAAACAGGCAGACTTGACGAGGCTCGATCCCACGATGGTCTTGGCGATAGCCCGCGCCGCCTCTATCGAGGCCGCTCCGTTCACCTGCACCTCGACCAGCTTGGTCGCTCCTTCTCCGTCCCGGGCAATTGCCTTCGCCAAATATTCGCTCACATGCCGGAAGCCTGCCGCGAAGGCTTCCCAGTCCGGATGGCCCGGCGCCAGCTTTGCACTGCCGGACAATCCGCTTGCCATGGCCACGACCATGTCGTTCGTGCTCGTATCCCCGTCCACCGTAATCATGTTGAACGTAGAATCCGTCACCCCGCTGAGCAGCTTCTGCAATGGATCCGCATCGATATTCGCATCGGTCGTAATAAACCCGAGCATCGTGGCCATGTTCGGATGTATCATCCCCGAACCTTTAGCCGCTCCGGCGATATAAACCGGACGTCCATCCACTGTAACCTTGACGCAGATCATCTTCTGAACCAGATCGGTCGTCAGAATGGCCTGGCAGAAATCGTCGCTGCCGTCAAGCTTTACCCGCTCCGGAAGTCGGGCGATGCCCGCACCCAATTTATCCATCGGCAGCAGCTCGCCGATAACGCCGGTGGAGGCGACCCCGACAAGATGCTCCTCCACGCCGAACGCTTGGGCCGCGGCCGCACGCATAGTTCGGGCATCCTCTTCTCCTTGCTTGCCCGTGCATGCGTTAGCGTTACCGCTGTTGACAACGACAGCCTGCAGCTTGCCTCCGGCAGCCAGGCTCTCCCGGGTTACCTTAAGCGGTGCCGCCTGAAAAGCGTTAAGCGTGTAAACCGCGGCCGCAGCCGCCGGTACCTCGCAAACGACCGCACCCAAGTCGTAGCGTTCCACCTTCTTCAGCCCGCAATGAAGGCCGCCTGCCCGAAAACCCGCGGGCGTCGTCAGGCCGCCGTCGGGCACGACAGTAAATTGCTCATGATCATTCATTCTGGTTCACCTTTCCTCATCATTACGGGTAGACCGGAGTAAATTCCAAACCGGTAGTCTCATCCCAACCCATCATCAGATTCAAATTTTGAATCGCTTGCCCGGCAGCGCCCTTAACCAGGTTGTCAATGACAGAAACGATCGTCACCCGGCCCGTACGCTCGTCTACGGAAAATCCGATATCGCAATAATTGGAGCCCCATACCTCTTTAGTTGCGGGCCATTGGCCGGATGGACGAATTCGGACAAACGGCCGGCCTTTATAATATTCGCGATACAAGTCGATGAACTCCTCATCGCTTTTGGAATCCGTCAACTGGGCATACATCGTGCTGAGAATCCCTCTAGTCATTGGAACCAGGTGGGTAGTGAATGTCGTCAGCACTTCCTTGCCGGCAATCTGGCTTAACACCTGCTCAATCTCAGGCGTATGCTGGTGCCGGTTCACCTTGTAGGCCAGGAAATTCTCGTTCATTTCCGAATAATGGAACGATTGGCTTAACCCCCTGCCTGCACCGGATACACCCGATTTAGCGTCAACTATAATCGTCGAAGGATCAATCCAGCCGGCATTCACGGCCGGGATCAGACCCAACAGGGTGGCCGTCGGGTAGCAGCCCGGGTTCGAAATAAAATCGGCATCGCGGCATTGTTCACCGAACACTTCGGCCAGACCGTAAACCGCCTTCGCCAAGTAGACCTCATCCGCCGCTTTGCGCTTATAATATTTTTCATACACAGCCGGCGACTTCAAACGGAAATCCCCGGACAGGTCAATAACCTTCAACCCTGCATCCAGCAGCTGGGGAACAAGCTCGGCACTTACTCCGTGCGGTGTCGCCGCGAACACAACATCCGCCTTCTGCTTGATTAAAGGAATATCAACGGCATCCAAATGATCTACTATAATTTCTCTTAAATGGGGAAACCCGTCAGACAGCGGTTTTCCCACACTCGATGAAGATATAACCGATGTAATCTCCACATTGGGATGCCTTAACAAAAAACGAATCAGCTCCACCCCGCCATATCCGGTGGAACCAATAATGGCCGCTCTTATCGATGAATTCATAATCTAAGCCCCTCCTCCATGCAACCAAGGATAAACGGCTACTGCCGTCCTTTGGACAATCGCGTTTACCGATGAAATTATAAGAACAAGTATAAGGTGAAACTTATACTTTCTTATATTTGAATAAAAAAACTTATGTATCATTATACGTCCTGTGGTATAAAAATTCAATCAGCTATTTTATCGACCCTTCTATTTTACATATTTAGCCGTTCACTTTAAACCCTTCTCCCAAAACTTCCTTAGTATCGCTGATGATGACAAATGCATTCGGGTCTACCGTCTTGACAATGGTCTTTAACCGCGAGACTTCAGATTGATTCAAGACGACCATGAGGACCATTCTCTCATCACCCGTATAGCCCCCCAGCCCCTGCAGCTTGGTCAAGCCACGGTCTAGGTCGACCAGCACCGCCTGGGATAGACTGTCGACTTCCTTAGATATAATGAAGGCTACTTTAGAGAAATTAAAGCCCGATTGGATAAGGTCGATCGTTTTACTCGTGACGTACAGTCCGATCAAGGCATACAGAGCCTTCTCGGGAGAAAAAACAAGGCCGGCCGTCAATATTACCAGTCCATCCAGCAAAGCCACGGCTACTCCCAGGCTGAGGCCTGTATAACGGTGAATTAGTTGGGAAGCCAGCGCCAATCCTCCTGTCGATCCCCTGGCCCTGAAGACGACCCCCAATCCGATCCCCGTCAGAATCCCTCCGTATAAGGACGCCAGCAGCACGTTATCTGTCGGAGAAGGCATTCCTTCCGTCAGAAGCACGAATAAGGGAAACGCTACCGTGCCGATTGCGGTTTTAATGGCGAAATCCCGACCCAGAAATTTAAAGCCCGCGACAAAAAGCAGGACATTAAGGGTCCATTGGATGAAAGCTGGCTTGATACCCGTTACATGCTGAACGATAGTCGATATTCCCGCAACCCCGCCGGAAGCGACCTGATTCGGGTTCAGAAACACATTAAAGCTAAGAGCCATAATGAAAGCACCGATGAACAGCAGTACGTATTCTGTTATCAGCGAAGGAGCGGAAAGAGCCGGGGATTTGAATCTGTCTCTATTTTTATTTGACCCCCCGCTTCTTTCCATCCCTCTCCCCTGATTTCCTTCTCTGTTGTTGTCATTGTCCCTGCTCAACAGTCCCACCTCTTTATAAATCGCTTAAGACAGCTCTTTCGCATCTGCATAAAAACATCCTACACATTTCATTTATGTGTAGGATGTTACATAGATGTTAGGTTTATGTCGATTCCCGATCCGGTTTCTTGTCAATCTGGTGGCGAAGATAGGCATCGATCAGAAAATCGATTTCTCCGTCCATGACTGCTCCAATGTTTCCGGATTCCGCTTGGGTCCTGTGATCCTTAACCATACTGTATGGGTGGAAAACGTAGGAACGAATCTGGCTTCCCCAGCCGATCTCCCGCTGCTCTCCACGAATTTCCGCCAAATGCTGACGTTGTTCCTCAATTTTCTTCTCGTAAAGCTTGGAGCGAAGAATTTTCATCGCACGTTCCCTATTCTTGATCTGGGACCGTTCCGTCTGGCAGGTTACCACGATTCCAGTAGGCAAGTGGGTAATCCGGACCGCGGAATCGGTTGTATTGACGTGCTGGCCTCCGGCCCCGCTGGAGCGGTACGTATCGATCTTCAGCTCCTCTGGGCGGATCCCCACCTCCACATCATCATCGATTTCCGGAACGACGTCGCAGGATACGAAAGAAGTATGCCTTCTTCCCGACGCGTCAAAAGGCGAAATCCGGACCAGACGGTGAACTCCCTTCTCGGCCTTCAGATACCCATAAGCATTGTAGCCCTTAATCAGCAGAGTGACGCTCTTCACCCCAGCCTCGTCTCCAGGCAGATAATCCAGTACCTCGACCTTAAAGTTGTGCTTCTCCGCCCATCTCCTATACATCCGGAGCAGCAGCTCCGCCCAATCCTGGGATTCGGTGCCGCCGGCCCCCGGATGAAGCTCGAGAATAGCGTTCATCCGGTCGTAAGGCTCATTGAGCAGAAGCTGAAGCTCATAGTTCTGAAGCTTCTCCTCAAGTTGAGCAACGCCTGCCTCGAGTTCTTCGAGCATGCCCTCATCGTTTTCCTCTTCGGCCAGCATCATCATAACTTCCAGGTCTTCGTATTCTTTGGACAGAGCTTCGAATTCGGCCACCACATCCTTGACCGCATTGAGCTCGGCGATCAGCTTCTGAGCACGCTCATTATCGTCCCAGAAATCGGGGGCGCTCATCTTTTCCTCGAAATCGGCAATCTGTTCATGCTTGTAATCTAAGTCAAAGAGACCCCCGTAATTCAAGTATTCGCCTTGCCATTTCTTTCAAGCTATGCTTCCAACTGCTGTCGATCATAGCATACACCTCTTTCATAATTAGTCATCGTTGTTATTGGGGTATCCATGGGGCTGATACCGGGCTGTTCAGTGTCTGGATAGTTTATGCTGACGAAATTCGCTTACTTGCCGCAGCATTGCTTATATTTCTTCCCGCTTCCGCAAGGACAAGCGTCGTTGCGGCCAATTTTATCCTCTTTCTTAACCACAGGCCGCTTAGCTTGAGGCTCACCGCTCGGATTGACCGCCTGACCTTCAGCCACGGCCTTTCTTTCGAGGTTCGTCTCGACGTGAGCTTTCATTATATAAGTAGCAACTTCTTCCTGAATGCTCTCGATCATTTGTTGGAACATTTCGAACCCTTCGAATTGATACTCTCTCAGCGGGTCTGTTCCGCCGTAGGCTCTGAGGTGAATTCCTTGGCGAAGCTGGTCCATCGCGTCGATATGGTCCATCCACTTGCTATCCACTGCCCGAAGCACAACGACCTTCTCAAACTCGCGCATATATTCTTGGCCAATTTCCTGTTCTCTTTCCTCGTACTGCTCGAGAACCTTGGCTTTAATATACTCAATGATTTCTTCCTTCTCTTTGCCCCACAGCTCATCTGAAGTAAGCGTTCCTTCTTTGAGGAAGGTGGCGTTGGCATAATCGGCAACGGCCTGCAAATCCCATTCTTCGGGAACCTGGTCGCCCGGACAATGTGCTTCGACTATTCTCTCGATGACCGGGTAGATCATATTAAGAGTGATCTCACGGATATTCTCCGATTCGAGCACTTCCCGGCGCTGCTTATAGATAATATTCCGCTGTTGGTTCATGACGTCGTCATACTGCAGGACGATCTTGCGCACATCGAAGTTGTTGCCTTCCACGCGTTTCTGCGCAGA
Organism: Paenibacillus residui; assembly: GCF_042677205.1. Taxonomy (NCBI): domain Bacteria; kingdom Bacillati; phylum Bacillota; class Bacilli; order Caryophanales; family Paenibacillaceae; genus Paenibacillus; species Paenibacillus residui. The sequence goes on along the minus strand of NZ_JBHTIU010000048.1, from coordinate 51,031 downwards.
TTCGATAGCCTTCGTAATGAGGCGGCTTTCGATTTCCTGATCTTCCTCGAACCCGAGCCGGTCCATCATTCCCATAATATTCTCTGCACCGAAACGGCGCATCAATTCATCCTCGAGTGACAGGAAGAACTGAGAGGAGCCTGGGTCTCCCTGACGTCCGGAACGTCCACGAAGCTGGTTATCAATCCTGCGGCTCTCGTGTCTTTCCGTACCTATAATATGCAGACCGCCAAGCTCGGCTACTCCTTCCCCGAGCAAGATGTCGGTTCCGCGTCCCGCCATGTTGGTGGCAATCGTTACGGCACCGGGTTGACCAGCCCGAGAGACGATTTCCGCTTCTTCCGCATGATATTTCGCGTTCAGAACCTTATGAGGCACGCCCTTCTTCTTAAGCATATCCGACAGGCGCTCGGAATTCTCGATCGATACGGTACCTACGAGCACAGGCTGCTTATTCTTGTGCCGCTCTACTATTTGATCCACCACTGCCCTAAATTTGCTGTTGATGGATTTATAGACTACGTCCGGCATATCTTTACGAATCATCGGACGATTTGTCGGGACGACAATAACATCAAGGCCGTAAATTTTCTTGAATTCCTCTTCTTCCGTCTTGGCCGTACCGGTCATTCCCGCCAGCTTCTGATACATGCGGAAATAGTTCTGGAAGGTTATAGTCGCCAGGGTCATGCTTTCATTCTGAACCTTAAGCTTCTCCTTCGCTTCAATAGCCTGGTGGAGTCCTTCGCTATAGCGTCGGCCAGTCATAAGGCGCCCCGTAAACTCATCGACAATAACGACTTCATCGTCTTGAACGACGTAGTCGATATCTCTCTTCATTATTACATGTGCTTTCAAAGCTTGCGTGACATGGTGGTTGAGCGTGACATTCTGATGGTCAAACAGGTTTTCGATGCCGAAGGCTCTTTCCGCCTTGGCTACGCCCTCTTCGGTCAAAGTAACGGAACGCATCTTGATATCTACGGTGTAGTCCTCTTCCGCCTTCAGTCCGCTTACAAACCGGTCAGCTGCATAATACAGATCTGTCGATTTGGCCGCCTGCCCCGAGATGATCAGAGGGGTCCGGGCTTCGTCAATCAAGATTGAATCGACCTCATCGATGATGGCAAAATTCAATGGACGCTGGACCATCTGTTCCTTATACAGAACCATGTTATCGCGGAGATAATCGAAGCCGAATTCGTTGTTCGTCCCGTAAGTAATATCACAGGCATAAGCCGCCTGCTTCTGAGCATGGTCCATATTATTGAGGTTAAGCCCGACGGTCATACCCAGGAAGGTATAAATTTTACCCATTTCCTCACAACCAACGGTCGCCAAATAATCGTTGACGGTGACCAGATGGACTCCTTTACCGGACAGAGCATTAAGATAAACCGGCAGGGTAGCCACCAATGTCTTCCCTTCCCCGGTCTTCATCTCCGCTATGCGTCCTTCGTGCAGAACCATGCCTCCAATTAACTGGACGTCAAAATGCCGCTTGCCCAAAGTTCTCTTGGAAGCCTCCCGCACGGTCGCATAAGCTTCAGGTAGCAGGTCATCCAGCGTTTCCCCTTTGTCCAGCCGCTCTTTGAACTCGTCGGTCTTAGCCCGCAGCTGTTCATCGGACAGCACCTCGAACTTAGGCTCCATCTGATTAATCTGTTCTACGGTCTTGAGCATTCTTTTTATTTCACGTTCGTTTGAATCGCCAAATATTTTCTTAACAAGTCCTAGCATGGGTTTGCCCCTTTCAACAGTGAAAATTCACAAAAGACAAGTATACAGAAATTGTAACAGTTTGCTCTTAAAGCCGCAAGAACAGGAAAGAAAAGGGGCCGCCATTACATAATGACTGCATAGGAAGACCGGATGTAATAAGGCCCTTGTCCTGAATATTTCCTGGATATGGTATATCAAAAAAAGCCCGATCCGTCATAAGAGGACCAGGCATTGGGAAAACGGTTATCTGGCAGGTTCGATCAACCCGTAGGTGCCGTCTTGGCGCCGATAGACTACATTTACATTCTCGGAGTCGTCCGAGTTGGAGAAGACGAAGAAGCTGTGGCCAATCATGTTCATCTGGAGAATGGCTTCCTCCACATTCATCGGCTTCAAAGTAAAACGCTTAGTACGAACGAGTTCAAATTCCTCTTCTTCCTGTGCAACAGCTTGAGTTTCGGAATCCTCGATAAAATAGTTCTTCATTCCGCTTTCTTGGCGGAGCTTACGGTTTACTCTTGTTTTATACTTGCGGATTTGTCGTTCCAGCTTGTCCACGACCAGGTCGATGGAAGCATACATGTCACTTCCCCGGACCTCAGCCCTTAACAATACGCCGGTTAGAGGGATCGTTACTTCCACGTTTTGCTTGTCTTTGACCACACTCAAGGTCACATTGGCCTCAGAAGCGACGGGTTGCTCAAAATACCTTTCGAGCCTGTCCAGCTTCTTCTGAACATATTCCCTTAATGCATTGGTCACTTCAATATTCTTGCCGCGAATGTTATATTTCATGGTAACAACTCCTCCCTTCTAATTCCTATTATAATCCATTTTACGCCATACTTCAAAGCATAAGAACACGAAAAAACCCCGGGATGTCCGGGGTAGAAATTGCTACCAAAGTAACCTTCTTTATGAGATATCGGCAAGCAGCCGGATAAATTACAGTTTGGTTACGTTAGCTGCTTGAGGCCCACGAGCGCCTTCTACAATATCAAATTCTACGGCTTGTCCTTCGTCCAAGGATTTGAAGCCTTCTTGTTGAATTGCTGAGAAATGTACGAATACGTCCCCGCCCTCTTCTGTTTCAATGAAACCGTATCCTTTTTCTGCGTTAAACCATTTTACTTTACCTTGCATTCGAAACATTCCCTTCTTATTCAATTGAATGTGAAACGCATTCACACCTTGACTATACCACTCGCTTCAAGAGATTGTCAATAATATACAATTGAGCACAATTATCAGAAAATACACAATTCACATTTCGTTAACGGTTTTATACACAGACTGAAAACTTATTTTCATTAGTTATTCACAAAGTTATACACATTATCCACAGGCTGAGGATAACCTGTTGTGTGTATATCTCGGCTTGGATTGGGAGTATATGCAAAAAAAATAACCGCCGGATTTTCTCCAACGGTACGCTTGAAATGGTTATTTTTTCTGGTCGAACATATAAGCATCCGGAGTAAAATGAGGTTCGTAAGCAGTCCTTTGCATCTTGGCTTGTGCTGTTTTCCCCAAATGCTGCTCCGCTTCTTGCTTTAGCCTGTGAATAACCGCGGTAATCGCCGAGTCGTAGCTTAATATGCGCGCCACTTTATTCTTATAAGGTTCGACATCAGGATTCTCTCCCGCACTCCACTTTTGCTGAATGCTTAAAACCAGCTTTTCTCTATTTTCAACAAATTCCTCGACCTCTTCATAGGTTGCCTGATCCATTCTGTCCACAAATCGCATCGTTAGGGCATCTAGTTCATTAATAAGTTTATCCATATGAACCGCCTGTAGTTTTAGTCGCATTTATACTTTTGGCCGCTTGAACCCAAGCCTCTTTCATTTCATTAAGAAACCCGAGCACTTCTTCAACGGGCTCCTTTTGCTTTTTCATATTTGCCTCGATTAGACGACGATTCCAGTAGTCATAAATCTGCCGTAAATCGTGGGATAGGGCAATGTTCATATCTAAAGTAACAATTAATTCATTAATAATGGCTTGCGCCTTGACCAGATTGGTGTTGACAATCTGGAGGTCATTTTGTTCCAGACCATGTATAGCCAGCTTGCAGAAGCGGATGCAGCCATCATACAGCATGATCAGAAGCTGTGCAGGAGTCGCCGTCTGAACGGTATGATTCAAATACTTATTCTGAGGCGTAGAAATCATGGTTGTCACTCCTTCAATTATTATCCACCGAAGGCATTCATCAGGAAACCGGACTGGGCATTGAATTTGTTTATGGCTACTTCCATTGCTGTGAACTGTCTATAGTATCGGTTCTCTAGGTTCAATAATTTACGATTGGTATCGGAAATTCGTTTATCCAGGTTTTTTAACTCTTTACCGATAATGCTTTCCTCATTCAGTGGATCATCCAGTGTATTGGAAAATCTGGAGGTCCCCGCTTTATCAAATAAAGAATCGAGTGTCACCTTTACATCATCGTACATTTTTTGGAATATTCCCTGTGTGTTCTTGGGCGTATTGCCTTCCGCATCCGGTGTTCCTTTTGAAGTAAATAAGGCAATGACATCCTCCGGATTCTTCTCGAGCATCTCTCTTAATTTAGCTTCGTCCTTAAGTACCAGCTTTCCTTTATCTTCCCATCTGCCCGTCGTTATCCCAATGTCGTCCAGGATCATCTTGATGTCATTGCCCTCAGCATCCTTACCGATGGTTACCGGGGACATAATATCCAGCCGCAAATCAGTGATCATCTTTTTCAGAATGGTGTCGTTTCGAAGTAAGCCGCTCTTGGCCTTCTCTTCCCAGCGTTTAATGTCATCTTCCTTCAATTCTTTTTTCTGATCGCTGGTTAATGGTTGAAAGTCGCGATACTTCTTCTCTTCCACCGTATCGTTCAATAATTTTAGCAGAGAGTTGTAGTCATCAATGAAAGATTTGATAGTATCCACTACTTTATCAGTATCCATGGAAGTGGTTACTATGGAAGATTGTGCCCCATCAGGTGTTGGCGCATGAAGTGTAATTTCTACGCCATTAACCATAAAGGTATTGCTGGAACGAGTAGTTTCTATGCCGTTTATCGTTACGGAGGCATCCGTACCTGCAACAGAGTCGGATGAGCCTGCGTTTAATTTAAAGAAATCCACCAATTTATTATTATCATCAGACAGCTTAATTTTGCCATCGTCGTTGATGGCTCCCGTTTCCTTAGAAACTAAAGACATGCGCCCCGTTTGAGAATCAAAAAATGCCGTCACCTTTGCATCCTTATTGCTATTTATTTTATTGACGACAGATTGAATGGTATCTTCAGAGCTAATCTCTATCTCCACATCATTTACGATTAATTTTCCAGCTTTATCGCCAATTACAGTTTCAGCCGTTACATCGGCATCCATACTACCACCTGATATTCTTGCCGCAGTAGCAAGACTGCCCACCCTAATCTCTAAAGAGCCTGCCATGGAACCAGATACTGCCTTAGCAGACACGGCTGCTGTATTGCCACTTACCGTAGATTTTAAGGCACCTAATGTGCTGTTCATATTGAGATTAAACAGCTTGTTGTTACGAAAATCGACTAACTTCGAGTTTATCTCCCTATACTTTTCTCTCTGCCATTCTATGGTTTGTTTCTGTTGAGTCAATTTATCCAGCGGCTTCCGATGAGCCTGCATCAATTCTTTGACCATAGCGTCTATGTCCATTCCGGACGCAAAACCACTAATTCGCATGCTTTATTCCCTCCATTTCATCGTTAGCATTAGCGGCGCTCGTCAATCAGGATGCCCGCAAACTCCATCATTTTCGCTACCAGATCCAACGTTTTCTCCGGTGGAATCTCCCGAATGAGATCTCCGGAATCCCGGTCCAGCACTTTAACCATTACAGCATTCGTCTTCTCATGGACGGATACTTCAAACATCGTATGGGGGCCTTCCATCGCTTTGATCGCCCGTTCAATCGCTCTCATTAATTGAGCGTCACTAATGGAGATCTTCTCCCCCTGAAGCTCCGCCTGATGTAAACTCTTAATTCTCCTCAACTGATCCGAGTTAGCCCTTGTGGATGGATCCGATTCCAAGTTTCTTTCTTGGGAATAGGATGTCCCCTTAACAGACCCGACCGGATTAATTTGCATGTTAGAGGCCATGAAGTTTACCTCCTGAAAGATATACATTTTACTGAATATATCGGTTAAATGAGGTTAATGTGTTAGGGGTTTGCAAAAAACGCAGTCACAACAGCTATAATTTATTTTCTTCTGAATTTCTCCCAAGATCTGTCAAGCAGGTTCATGTTTCTTATCCCGCCCACGCTTTTTAAATTATCTATCGGTTCAGTGTAGTCAGGCTTTAAATGCAAGGATTCAATAAAATGCTCTTTTGCCAAATCTATTTGTCCCATATAGGCCAAGCACTCGCCTATATAATTCACTATAATATGGTCCTTTTCTTTATACCTTTCAAGTAAATCCAAGGCATCTTGATATTGTCCCAATACTAATTTGGCAAGAGCGCTTACGAATATTTGAACATTCTTTCCTTTGCTTGCTAACAGTGCATTATTTAACAGTTCCTTCGCTTCAACTACCGCTCCTCTTTTAAATAAAAAAGTGGAGATGATTGCACATGCAGCAATCTCATTTTCAGCATGATCTGCGTTCTCCCAATCTAATTCGGGTACTAATTCAATAAGGGAGTGTGAGTTAATAAGCTTGATTAAATGTAATGAACTTATTTGGGTTTTTGTAGTATTGCTTGTATGTCTTCGATATAAATATAGAGGCTCGGAAATATGTTTATCTTCCCAATTTTTTAATATCTGGTAGATCATATTATTGTCCTCTCCTATAGAAAGAGAGGTGTCATAACTAAAATCAGTAAGTGCCTGACGTCTAACCATTATCGTTGGACCGATAATAGGGGAACCAATTTTAATGAAAAATCGCAAAAGGCTTGATCTGTCTATATTATGAGCATGCCAATAACCAATAGACATGTCATCCTGATTAATTAACATTGCATCGGAATGAACAATTCCGATATTTTCATTTCCAACGCCACTCATCAATCGTTCAAACCTCATAGGAAGGGAAATATCATCTGAATCCTGAAAGATTACAAAATCACCCTCGGCAAGCTCAAGCCCCTTATTTCTAGCCGCGGCCACTCCCTGATTTTCCTGTTTGTAATACTGAATTCTTGAATCATTATAAGCTAAAATGATCTCTTCACTATTATCGGTTGAACCATCATTTATAATAATTGGCTGGAAATTCCCCATTGTTTGATTCAGAATACTATTAATTGCTTTATGTAAAAACGGCTGTGAATTATATACTGGCATTATCACGCTAATCATCATTTAGTCTCTCCTTAATGCCTTGTACATCCCGTCAACAAAAGTATTAAGCGGCAGGGCCGATCAATGTAGTCTTGTTTCGGTGTGTTGCTAAAGTACTATTTGTACAGCTTTAGTTATAGTTACAAAATCGAGCGTTATGCTTTATTAAAAATCTCTTTTAACAATGATGAGGAAATATCGTTCGTTCTTGGCAAATAGCGTACCTTGCAATATTTCTCAAGAATATCAAATTTGCCGCTCCAATCGCTTCCCATCACAAAAAGATCAATTTGGTACTTTTTTATATCTTCTATCTTCTGCTCCCATGAATTTTCCGGTATAATCCGGTCTACATATTTAATTGATTCCAAAAGTTGTTTTCTTTCTTCATAGTTGAAGTGGGATAGCTTCCCTTTGACTTTGTTAAAATGATCGGTGGAAAGGCCAACGGTAAGATGATCTCCCAATTCTTTAGCTCTTCTCAAAAGGTTAATATGTCCATAGTGAAACAAATCAAAAGTACCATAAGTAATAACTCTGATCATATTTTCTTCTCACTTCTCAGTACTTTCCTCTAATTTGTTATTCTTCTTAAAAGCTGGCACCTTTTCCAAATCACTTTCCCTATAGATATGGAACGCCGGATAATGGGTATCTACAAATAATTCAAATCCAAGGACTTCAGCTCGAATACAAAAATGCCTGTCTTCACCCCAAAACGATATGTTTGGTATTTCACTAAAATTAACTCCCGCCTCAAGTGCTTTCCTCGAAATCAACGTGCAGGCGCCTAGCCCTCCAACTTTATATATTCCCGGCCTCCTCAATTTCCCAATAAATTCCGCCGTCCTTTGATTGATTTCGGACTGAGTTAATTTTTCTTTCGCATTAAAAGAGTATAAGGTGTAGTTATCTTTCAGCCAAACCTGAGGCAATTCTATCTGGACATCATCCGTCCATTTTGTCCAAAAGATATTGGATATTATATCTTTTTCTGCCGATATCAGCTTGTTCAAAGTTTTTGGGTGCAAGACCAAATCGGAATCGATTAAAAACAAATAATCATAGTCATTAAAAATGGCAAATTCAATGATGTCGTTTTTAAATTCCGCTACCTTCCAGACAAGGTCCGTGTTCCAATGATGCGTGTTATTATCGCAAATATATTGATCTTTGTGGAAAGAACTTAGTATAAATACATTATTGCTCTCAGCAAAAGTCTGTAGTTTGCCCGACGATAGATGATCGTTATTGTCATCCACAAAGAAATAGTCTACGGCTACCCCTTCTTTGTTCAACTCTTCTAGGGACTCCAAATAATTCTGCAGTATTTCAGGCTTTTGGTGTACCGGGCTTCCAATAAGGACTTTTTTTAATGCCTGCGAACGGGGAAATGCAGACTTAAGGGCATGGATACTTTTTTCAATATCTTTCTGCAAATTTGTATCTTTACAATATTTTAATGCCTTACTATAGTAATAAATCGCCCAATCGTTTCTCTGCATAAAATGATTTATATATCCAAGATTGTATAGAATATCGAAATGTTCTTTATCGATAAAATATCCTTTTTCCAATACATTCAAGGCCTCATCAAGCTTATTTTCAATAAATAAAACTGAGGCTTTCATAGTTATCATTTCGAGGTCGAGGCCAATCGTTTGTTCACACTCTTCCAATATTTTGTTCGCTTCTGTTGTCTGTCCTTTTTCAATAAGCAGTTTAATTTCCTCTTTCAGTCTTTTCTTTATTGTGTCCAATTCAATTTGAATTTCTTCTTGCTTGTTGGATGAGGATGCGACTGAATCAACTAGATTCTCAATCATCGACCATATTCTTTTACTTGCTTGGCCGTCTTGATAATGATGTACAATTTTCGTTAATTGTTCCCGTTCATTAATATAGTAATCTTTATCACCTAGACTTCTTAGTATTTCTGCTTCCAATTCATGTTGCGCATAAACTTTAGGACCCGGGGTCCACGACTCGTATGGTTCTAATAAGAACCCTCGGCTTTGTTTGTACTCGTTTAAATCAATGGGGGCAAAGATTATAGGTCTATTTAAGAGTAAGAAATCAAAATAAACGGAGGAATAGTCTGTTATTAGTAAATCACAACCATTTAGTAATTGATATAAATCCATATTATTGTGCTGCAATACGCTATCAGTTAAAACATGAATACGTTCACAACCGATTTTCAATAAATGTTCCCGTACAACACCTTCTTCAACAGGATGCAGCTTTACAACAAGCCGCAAATTGTTCTTCTCCAGAAAATTAAGGAATTCTTCCATAATAAATGTATTGAAACTGAATAAATTATCCCAATGACGATTCCCTTCTTTTTTCATGCTATTAAATGAGACGCTTCGAAAAGTTGGCATATAAAAGATTACTTTGCTATTTTCAAAATCTTCTTTAAAAATTGTACTCAAATTCCTTTTTCCCACATCTGTGTACAAATAGTCATTACGAGGAGCACCCGTTATTTGATATTTATTAACCTTAGTTCCAATACAAGCATTAAAAAGAGTATTAAACATTGCAGAATAGGATGTAATAATATCCACGTCATTCCAATGCTTTAATAGCTGTTCTGGACTCCGGGGATCCCCACTGTCCATATTTGCCATTCCTTTCAAAGGAAATCCATGCCACAAGTCTATATTTATTTGTTCCTTATTAAAGGGATAATTTGCATGTGTAGTTATGACTACATGGCTGTCTCTGACATCCTGATCGTATTCTAGATACGGCGGTTCATTTATTAATCTGACTTCATATTTCTCTTGAATATTTCTCGGGCATGACTGGTATAAAGCCCTCGAATTACATCCAGAGTACGTTTGACTAACTAACACTATACGTTGCTTTTTTGTCATCATCATCCCACCACCTAATCCGTATTAAGAAATGTCTGCTAACCGCCTTTTTGCAGGTTCATAATTATATTTCTCAGCTTCTTTGTAATACCTGAATGCTTTTTCCCTATTCCCCGTTGTTTCATAAAATACTCCTAAATTGTAGGCTGCCGCATAGCTGCCCGTTCCTTCTACGGTGAGATATTCGGAGGTTTCGCCTATCTCAAGTGCCTTCAAATAACTGGTTTCAATTTGGGGGAACAGATAAATGTACTTGGTTATATCGCTGGATACCAGGTTCATATAGAACAGACCGCATACAAAATAAAAGTCCGGAAAATCCCCTATCCTTGATTCTTCCGATTGAACTATTTCCAATCCCTTCTGCATGTTTCCATACTTCATAATATTATATAAATAATCTACCACCACATTAGGGTAATAACTTTCCGTTCCACTTAAGAAGGAGTACGAAAGGGCATAATGTTTATTTGCATTTTCATAGTCCGATATTCGGTAGTATTCTTTGGCAGTTTGGTAGTGTAAATAAGGATCCCTTGGATAATCCTGAATTTCACTCAGCAGAAGAGATAAATTTCTTTCCGATTTGTCGGTCCTGTAATACCCGTCATGTGCCACTTCCAGATCACAATTTATACGGGGGAGAGTAGAATCAATCTGTTCGTGGATCTTTCCTTTATAAAAAACGTTTCTGGGAATGAGACGGGAAGTGTAGCAGTGAGCGAAGCTATCAGCTCCATCAAAAAATGAGCTGGTAATTCGGATTTGGCCAATGGCTTGTTGATTGTCCATAAAATTATTTAGCTGCTGACGATTTCCTTTAGTTACCCATTCATCCGCATCCAAGACTAAATTCCAGTCTCCCGTCGATTTGCTTAAAGCATAATTTCGCACTTCGGCAAAATGATTGTTCCATGGATATTGAAACAACTTAGCATGATAAGTTCTCGCTATTTCTAACGTGCGATCATCTGAACCGGTGTCCACAATGACGATATCATCCACTGACCCTTGTACACTCTTCAGACAACGCTCCAGCTTTTTCTCTTCATTTCTAACAATCATGACTAGCGAGAGCTTTTTCACAACACGATTTCCCCTTCCTTCTTAATCCCCCATAGCCGCCCAATTGGACAAAGGATACATCATTTTCATTTCCCGCTTATATTTATGTACATTCTCTTTATCGCCTCGACGTTTCAATAATCGAATCAGCCTCGTATAAGAACCCATATCCGGCCTTGCCCTAACGAGATCTTTGTAACAATCTAGTGCGTCCTCGTCGTTCCCGTACTTCCTGCAAATATCTCCAAGCAATTGCAGCAAATCAGGGTTATGAGGTTCTGTACGCAATCCAGGAAGGATTAAATCTACAGCTGCCTCCGAGAAGCCATATTCGTGCATAAGCTTTGAGAAGAGGTACCTATACCTGATCGATATTCCGCTCAGCTGGGTAGACAAGTATTCAAACCAGTCATATTCTTGCACCAAAATGAATCCTCGGCCAAGCTCCAGCAAATACGCCTGCAATGAAGAGGATGGAACCAAACCTTGAAGCGGTTCTTTGTACATAATAGACTTAACAGCTTTAAATTCTTTATCACTAAGATTGATTACATCTCTGGACATCTGTAATAATCGAAGATCCTGTGTCAAGACGCCTAGTAATAAAACATCTTTGCCGTTATCTTTATTAACTTCTCCGATTTGATTCCATAGCTTTCGTGCCTCTTCATATTCACCCGCATATAGGCAAGCAACTGCTTTCACATAAGGTTCCAGATTAAAACTGCCTGACTTAATAATTTGCAATAAATCAGGATGTCTCGTGTTATATAGCAAAGAAAACACGGTGTTATAATCACTTGAATTAGAAGAATTTATGGTTGAAATAATCTCTATGCCCGACTTATGTCGACATTGCAGCCATTTAACCAGCATCATCTTAGAAGGTAAGTAATTTCTATTTAGCGACAAGGACCTTAAGATGGCTTGATACGCTTCTTCTTCCTCTCCTAATTCCATATGTACCTGTGCTGCTAAATACTCTACCAAGAAAGACTCTACCCTTTTGGTATAGGCAGATGGTTGACTTTCATCTATCTCCAAAAAATGTTTGTAGCATATTAATGCATCTTCATAATGCTCCATTTGCTTATACAAATTTCCCTGAACGGCATAAAGATCAGCATGTGACGGATATACTGCAATGGCATCATTAGCTAAACGAATTCCCTCTGCATATCGTTTCAAATGTGTTAAACAGATCACCATTTGAGATAGCAAATCAGGTATATATGTACGGTCCTTTCCCAAACCAAATGCTTCTTGAAACGCTGAAAGGGCTTTCCCATAGCTTCCTTCCTGAGCGTATTGGTTTCCCAAATTATATAGATTGAATCCAGTTCGATTCTGTTGAACCTCTTGGATGAGAATATCCATGTTACGTTTGTGTTTATTCTTCTCTTTATATACGTCCTCGGTGTAACCTGTGTGATGAATTAATACATCTGCACTTCCACCGCGGACATTTGGTTGATTAACATCTATTTGTTCATGAATCCTACCTACAAAAATAAAATCAGGTCTCCTTTTGAAAAGCCTGACGCTTTTATGAGCAACGGATAGTCCGTCGGTTTTATAATTGCGAATATTTACATAATAAAAATCAAGTTCACTGGCTAGCGCTTTTACAAAATCCGTTCGATCATCAAGGTATTCGTCCGCATCCAATTGCAGAATGTACTCCTTTGTAGCGTACTTTATAGACTCATTTCTCGCGGAAGCAAAATCCTGTTTCCAATCATGATATATAACACGGGCATTAAAAGACTCGGCAATCTCCACCGTTCTATCTGTTGACCCCGTGTCTACTATGATGATTTCATCTACATGACCTTGAACACTTTCCAAACAACTCTCTAAACAGCTTTCTTCGTTTTTGACAATCATACATAAAGAAATACTAGGCCTGCTCATTATTGATACCTCATTCGTCTATTGATTGAAAAAAGAGACCTTAGAAAGCTAAGGTCTCTATAATTGAAAATCGGATTAACGAAGCAATTGCAGAACGCCTTGCGGCTGCTGATTCGCTTGAGCCAGCATAGCTTGGGAAGCTTGCAGAAGAATGTTGTTCTTCGACAGAGCCACCATTTCTTTAGCCATGTCCGTATCGCGAATCCGGGATTCAGCGGCAGACAGGTTCTCAGAGGTAGTTCCAAGGTTATTAACCGTGTGTTCCAAACGGTTTTGATATGCACCAAGCTGTGCGCGTGCGGCGCTGATATTGTCGATAGCCGCGTCAATATTGGAAATTGTAGCTTCACCGACACTGATTGTTCCAAGGCTAATCGAACCCATTGCATTTGCAAGATTAACCATTGTCATAGTCATTTTATCGCCATTAGCATGGTTAATTTGGATATCAATAGTAGTTGCGGAACCATTCAACAGCTTAATATCGTTGAAAGACGTTTTATCTTGAATGTTGGAAATTTCCTCGATTAGGTTTGTCAACTCTTTATCGATGTTAGCCTTATCCTGGGCATTGTAAGTACCGTTTTCCCTCTGAACCGCAAGCTCTTTCATACGGGTAAGCATAGCGGATACTTCGTTCATAGCACCTTCAGCGGTTTGGATAAGAGAGATTCCGTCTTGGGAGTTGCGTTGAGCTTGCTCCATACCACGGATTTGGCCTCTCATCTTCTCGGAAATCGACAGTCCAGCCGCATCGTCAGCCGCACGGTTGATGCGAAGACCGGAAGACAGCTTCTCCATGTTCTTACCAGCGCTCAGGTTGTTCATGCCCATTTGGCGATGGGTGTTCAATGCAGTAATATTGTGGTTGATAATCATTGTATACTTCCTCCTTGAAGTGTTGTTTATCCACGTCCTTGTGGATTTCCGATTACCAGGTCGGCCGCCCCGGTAACAGGCTCTATAACATATATCGAGTTATTTAGGCCTCTTTGTAAAGAGGATATAACGCCTAATTCGGCCATTTTTGGAATATAACACCCGATATCCGCCTTTTACCTGGCGTTTTTCTGTATTTACCTCCTAATTGCTCCGCTTCCCATTCCACATTTTCTTCAACTCGGATAAATCGATTTGGCTGGAGGAAGCTTCCGTATTAGCCTGACGAATGGCCTGATAGACTTCCTTGCGATAAACTTCCACTTCTTTGGGGGCAACAATTCCGACTTTCACCGAATCGCCTTCCATTCCCAGAATTACGATTTCTATCTGATCGCCCACCATAATGGACTCGCCTTTTTTACGGGTTAGAACGAGCATGGCTATTTCTCCCCTCCATCCGTTTCCTCAGCTGGCAGCAGCGGATGTTTTGTTTTATATAGGGTATTATGAAGGACGAATTGCTTTGCACTCTTCACTCTTTCGTTAATGATCAAGGGTGCCAACAAATTAATCGTGGCCTCCTGGAGTTGGTCCGTAACGGTTACGATAGACCACACACTAATGTCTTCCTTGCTTGCTATTTGCAGTTCTTCCTTCAGACTATCCGAAATCTCGAATTGGTATTGAGGATAAAATAGAAAAGGGTCTGTAACAATAAACGCCAATTCGCCCCATTCCAACGATTGCAAATAAGCAAAGGGCTGAGAATCCTCGGGGTAAATCAACACATATTCCGTCAAGTCTTCAAATCCGGGAATTCCTTGGGAAAAATGAATAATGCTATTCTCTTCAATTTCCAATTCTCCAAATCGGCTGGTTGTGATCTTCATTATTGATCTCCTCTCGTTCATGATTGTACTCTTCTAAACAAGAAGAAGCTATAGCTTATACTATAGCTTCATTACACCCTGGTATCCAATTGCGGAGGGATAATCTCCAAATGGGCATATTGCTGCATGTAAATGTCCAGCTTTCCACGTTCGTACTCAATTTCAGGAGGGTTCGGATGGGAGTAAACATCAATTCCACCTTCTATTACACGTATGACAGGTTTATGTGTTGTGATATAAACATCAACATTATCAAAGGATGCCGGACCAAAATATTGGATCTTTGCGTGATTCTCTTGAGCAGCAGCTGCCGTATCCGCTATCGCATTCGTATTCATATGAATGGCTGCCATCCGGTTGCCCTTCTCCACCATCAAGGCGATCCCTTCAAGCCAAATATCCTGCATCTGGGAATAAATCCGATTATTGAACCTCTCAAATTTTCCTCCATTGATGGCATCCCAAGCTCGGTTCTGATCGACCCCAAACTCTATAGGTGGGCTCTCAATGTCCAAGCGTGACGGAGTTGTTTGAATCTCCATAGTGGCTTTAGGCTGTCGGATCGTATACTGGCCCAAATCAGCATCTATTCCGATTTTGCCAAACTGTTGGCGTATTTGTATAGATGGAAAAGGAATCAAAATGAATCAGCCCTTCCTATCTCAGGAAATCCACCAGGCTGGGGGTAATAATCTTTGCCCCCACAGACAATGAGGCGTTGTAGATGCTTTCGTTAATCTTTGATTTGATGATCAACTCTGCGTAATCGGCATCCTCAACTTTAGACTGCATGGACTCCAAATTCAGACCTAAATCCTTAAGCCGGTTTTCAATTAAATCTACACGGTTGGTTCTGGCTCCGATCTCGGCGTGCATCGCCAGAACTTCATCCATCCTCTGCTCCTGTTTGTCCAGCGTTGCAGAGATCGCGGCGAAATCCTTGTCACCTAGTGCAGTGATCAAATCGTCAAAGATTTTAAAGGCGTTATCATCCGCTCCGGGTTGGCCAAAAATCTCATTTCCGGAAATATTAATCGGAACTTGGACCTCAGCACCTAGCGTTAACGGGATTCGACGGTCATCTGTTATATCGTTGGCTGCGTTGGCTGACGTATATGGCGGCTGATCGGTAAGCTGCCCGTTAAACACATATTTCCCGTTTAATTTACTGTTTGCGATATCTAATAATTGCTCTCTAAGCTCCTCTACCTCTACTTTGATCGCATCCAGTGCTCCCTCATTATTAGTTCCTGTCGATGCTTTAATGGTTAATTCCTTTAATCTGTGAAATACGTTCTCGGTCTGAGTTAGCATCTTGTCGGAAAATTCAAGCCAGGAGTTTGCCATATTGACATTTTCCTTATACTGCTCATTGGTGGACAGCTCACTCCGGTATCTCAAGCCGTAGGTAATTCCTACCGGGTCGTCAGACGGTCGGTTGATTTTCATGCCGCTGTTCATTTGTTCCTGCAGCTTCTGCATCCGGCCCAGGTTCCGATTCAGGTCGCGCATGAGCTGAGTATTCATCATGCCTTGTGTAATTCTCAAGGACATTCCATTCCCTCCTTCATCTTAAACTGTTATCTGCCAACGACTCCCATGCCGTTGATCACCTTGTCCAACATCTCGTCGAAAGCCGTCATCATCCGCGCTGCGGCCGTATAAGCATGCTGGAAACGAATCATGTCGCCCAGTTCTTCATCAATGGATACCCCGCTGACAGATTGCCGGCCCCCATCAATCTGGGCCACCTTCGAAATCTGGTTATCCAGGTAACGGTTCGCTTCCTGGGCTTGAACACCCAATTGCCCTACAATGGAGCGATAATGTTCGTCTATCGAACCGGAAGAGGCATTGGCCCCCGTCCCGAATTGAAAAGAGGCTTCTCGCAAGCCGCTCATCAGCAGAGCCAGAGTATTGTTCCCTTTGATCACTTTCTCGCTTCCGCCTGATGTATCCGTCCGTAGGGAGGAGGCAATTTTCTCGGGGTTAGCGGCAATATCCGGATTGAGCTGGAAGCTCTCCGCTGTAATCGGCCCGCCATCCTTGGAGGTGAAGAAATCTCCACCTGTCTGAATCGGGTCACCTAGCGTATAGCCAAGCTTGTGCAAGCCGTTAAGCCCATTGACGACAATCTTCATCCCGCCCGGACCGATCTCTCTGTTGGCACCTGTCAGAGTAACCGGCTGCACTGAACCGTCCGGCATTACTCGATTAACGGTCGTATTATTCGGAAGCACGGATCCTTCGGGAAGGGTGATCGTAACTTCTCCGTTTGCGATCGTATTGGCAAGCTGGTCCAATTGATTCAGATAGTCAGCAACATACCGGTCGCGGGAAACAATCATCCCGTGAACCTCTCCGCCGTTCAGCGCTCCGGAAGCGAAAGCCGCTTCCAAATTAGCAGCAGTCGTCGGAGTCACATTGTTGTATTGAACCAAATTAGCCCCGGCCAAATCAATGGTATACCCTTGAGGGCCGTCCTGAACCTGGATGTTGGCGATTTGCGCCAATTGGTCCGTCAGAAAATCTCTCTGATCCCGTAAGTCATTGGCATTATGACCTAGCCCCTCAACCCTCTGAATTTCCCGGTTCAAACTGGCAATGCCCTCAGCCAGAGAATTGATCTCGGTTACCCTTACTTCAATGCTGCTCGTTAAATCCGCATGAAGATCCTTGAGCTGCTTGCTGGCAAAGTTAAAGGCATCCGCGAGCGCAATCGCCGATTCCTTAACCAGCTTGCGTCCTGTCGGATTCTCGGGATCCTTGGCCAGGTCGTTCCATGATTTCCAGAACTTATCGATAACCGTTCTTAATCCGGTATCGGATGGCTCGTTAACGATCCCCTCAAGTTTACTTAGTGCGTCTGCCCGTATGTACCAGCTTCCATAGTGCTTGACTTCATTGCGGAATTGGTCGTCCAGAAACTGGTTACGCACCCGGGTAATTGAATCAAACTCTACCCCGGTCCCCAATTGTCCCGGAATGTTCGTACGCTGCATTCCTACCGGTTCCAACGGCAAGGACGTCCTCATATTGACAACTTGTCTGGAATATCCCGGGGTATTTACGTTCGCCACATTATGCCCGGTTGTGGACAATGCGGTCTGGTGGGTAAACAAACTTCTGCGAATCGTCTCCAGATTATGAAATGTAGATCTCATGTTGATGGCAACCTCCTTTACGCTCTTGTGTCAAAAAGTCCTGATCTCTGTATTTTAGACGCTGTTTGATCGGGATGCCGATAGGACCAGTCTTCCTCGGAGCCCGACATAACATCGATGGAGAATTCAACGAAGGCCAAAGATTGCTTCACCAGCTCCTGGTTCACTTCATTAAGCCGCTTAAGCTGATGCAGTGTATTCACAAGCCGCTCCTGGGCTTCCAACAGGATCCCTTTCTCCTCCGCATTAAATATGAGCTTGGCTATTTCGGTTACCGTAATCCGATCATTAAGCTTATATCCTTTGGACAACAGAAAATCGTTCGTTACAACCGCTCTCTGCTGTTCAAGCTGACCGATCTGTTTAATCAACTTGTTCTCGTTATGAACCAATTGGTTGAGGGCGGCGACATCATTCCGAATGAGGGCTTGCTTCTTCTGTTCACCGGATTCCAGAAGCAGGGCATGAATTTCGTCCAGCTTGTTCAATACATGAACTAACTGCTTTATTGCCATAAGGTTCACCTGATCTCCATAAAGCTTTATTTAATATAAGGATAGAGCTTCTCCGCTATCTTGCCTGCATCCACATGGTACGTCCCGGTAGATACGGCGTTCTTAAGATCCTCCACCTTCTTCTTCCTGGCTTCGCTGACCTCCGATGAGGCCGGCTCGGTCCTGGAGCTTAAGAGCTCCTTCGCTTCAGGTGAAATCTGAACTTCATCCTTCGGCTTGCCCTTCTTGCCCGCTTGTATTTGGGCATAGGCGTTCTGATTCCTCTGATAAGGATTGATCGCTCCTATGCGCTGTATATCGTTAATTTTCATAATCTCACCTCATTTGCAAATAAAAAAAGCCGATAAACCCTTCACCCTCTTTATCGGCACGAAATACTTCATAGTTTAGATTTATTTAAAACGGTTCTTGAGCCGATCCTGTATGTTAAATCCCATCCCTGCCTCCTTGTCTTCGTTCTCCTTCTCTTCCGCCAGTGTATGCTGAATGTCCTTCACCAGCCTTCTACGGCAGGAGTCGCACATCGTATGTTCGCGGATCATCGTTCCGCATACCTCGCAAGGATAAGACATGTTAGGCATATTATGAATCGATATCCGGCCTTCTTTAATAAACCTGATAATTTGCTTATAGGGGACTTCCGTAGCCTCATGCAGCTCCTGTAAATTGGCCTTCCGGTTCTCCCTTAAATAGTTATAGCAAGTCTCATACTGCTTTTCAATTTCTTTGATGCATGACGGACATACGTCTTTATAATTTTTCACATAGATTTTGCCGCAGCGGGGACAATTATCAACGTTCAATCCCATTGAAGCAACCTCCCATCCTTAACGACCCTTCCCTTAACTCTCGTCCTGATAACCATCTATCGGATCAAGGTTTCTTTAAATCAGCTTTAACTTAGTCTAATTTCGCTTTTTAAATAGTTTATCGGTTTTTATCGTCTTTGTATAGCTGTTCGTATATACTATGATAAAGATTTGCAGATTAGGCCATCTGCCGATTCCCCTCAAACTCCCGATGCTATCTGGCCCAGGTCAAACCATATACTTGTGCGTTCCTATAGGAAGCTAATAGCCGGCTGCATTGATTCAAGGTGCTTCCGGTTGTATACACATCATCTACCAATATAATTTTAATTGGCCTCTGGGAAGGACTGTCCAGCCATAACGGATCATTGTACACGGACGGATGAAGGGCGAAAGCATCCTGCAGATCGGATAACCGTTCTTGCCTCGATTTAAAGCTTTGCTTGGGAGTGTTGCGGGTACGTATAAGCGTACACCGGACGGGAAGCCGAAGCTTGTCCGCCAGCCCGGTCGCAAACCTCTCCGCTTGATTAAATCCCCGTTCCTCCAGACGCTCCTCATTCACCGGAACATATGTAATGCAATGGAAATCTTCACTCGACAGCTTCTCGCTCTGGAGAAGAAGGCGAAATGCATGAACCAGCATCGTAGAAAAAATGGTTTGAAGCCGTTCATCTCCCCGGTATTTGTACAGCGCCAGCAAGTCCTTCATCACGGTGTCATACTTTACAGCACTTCGATTTCTCACAAAATAAGTCTGTTGACGCCGAGTACAATCCGGACACTGTTCCGCCCTTCCACAACGATCACATTCAACATTGATGATCCATGGGATTTGACTAAAACAAGCTTCACACAACCCCAGCTCATTAGGTTGTGCACGAGTATGAGACCTGCAATAAGAACATACCTCAAATGGAGGCGCCAAAATTCCTCCGGCTTTGTGGATCCACTCCTTTAGCTTGCTGCGGAAGGATGAAACGGGAGTTTGCGGCATCGTTCATTCCCCTTTCGTTTGAAGAAGATACCCTTTGGACATGGCTAATCGGTTCATCTGCTTTATCTGGCGAATTGCCCCGATCTGGGAGCGGGTTCTGTCTTCCGCCGCGAAGAATACCCTTCCGTCTGGGTCATCCTTCGATCTTCCAGCTCGTCCGGCCATCTGCACAAGGGAAGCTTCATCGAATAATTCGGCATCCGCATTCAGAATAAATACATCGGTCCGCGGAACCGTTACTCCCCTCTCCAGAATGGTCGTTGTCACCAGCATTCTGATCTTGCTCTGACGGAAGAGGATGACCTTCTCCGCTCTAAAAGGATCCATGGAGGAGGTCCCCTCGATCACAATGTTCGGGAAAGCTTCTCTCAACAGCTTCACTAGCGGCTCGACCCATTTAATCTTCGAGATGAAGATAAACAGCTGAGCCCCTCTTTCTACGGATAATTGCAGTTCCTTCAGCAAATTTGCGGGCAGCGACTGCTTCTGAACACAAGAAGCCACCGATTTCATTCGAATAAGGTTCGGGACAGGAAGCGGGTGTCTGTGATATCGAACAGGTACTTTGACATGTGGAAGCTTTTTGCGGGCTGCGGCCTTTTGCATCGGTGGAGGAGGGGTTGCTGAGAGGAATATCGTTCTTCCTTGCTCAGCCAAGGCTTTGCGCGCCGCGTACTGTAGCATGGGATTGTTATGATACGGAAAAGCATCGAGTTCATCGATAATGGCCATGTCAAAATATCCGTGAAAGCGAAGAAGTTGATGGGTGGTTGCCAAAGTAATATCTCCTTGCTCCCACTTCTGCGGGCTCCCACCGTACAGCGTGACGAGGGAATACTCGGGAAAGGCAGCTTGGATTCTTGGCATCAATTCCAATACAACATCCTTGCGCGGAGTAGCTATCAGCACCCGGTGGCCTCGATGGAGCTCATATTCTATTAATGGAAAAATCATCTCCGTCTTCCCGGCTCCCGTGACGGCCCAAATCAGGAACGTATTGTCCTCCGGTTGTCTGGAATGCTTTCTAGCACTTGATCGTGATGCTAGAAAATCTAATCCGGCATAGGAGGCTTCCGTTTGAGCCGGGCTTAGACCCCACCGTTCCTGGAGGTGTTTCTTCAATTGATCTCCCAGAGGCACCGTATCATCCGATGCAGATGGGCTGCCTTGCACCCGGATACCCTGAACAAATAAAGAACAGAACCGGACTCGTCCCATGTTGAGACATTCTTCGCAGTACGGACAGGGCTGTCCGCAGTTGAGACATTCGGACCAGAACATCCGGCTTTCATCGGTTCCGCATCTTCTGCACCGGTAGCCCAGCGTTTTTTTCCAGCCTTTCCTTCGAACGACTTTATCCATCCCATTTCCCAACAAGATCCATCCCTGCAAATAAGCCAACTGAATAGCGCGGCGGAGCTCCCTCTTTCCCAATAATAGATTATCGTAGCCAAGCAACGACTGAATCTCTTCATACAAAAGAGACCGGCCCTGCAACCGTCCTGCCGCTTTCTTGGTTATTTGAAGAATCTCCGTATCTATTATTTCGTCATTTTCTTCGCTTTCTATTAGCTGAAATTGAATAGGGTTTATTTGCAAGCCTACAGGTTCCTTGCGGATTCGGCGCTCCAACTCCTCCTTAGCGGAGGAAAGCTGATGAAGGGAAATCGGCTGATTCGACAAATTCTCTATCAACCAGGCAGCCTGTCCAACAGATAGCTCCGGCTCTATTCGAATCAAACGATTTGCCCTACGGCCTTGCCCGCCTAACCAATAAGAGACATCCATTTGAAAATCCAGCGAGAGCTTCCATCTCCATTCTCCCTGGATTTGAACCGAGTATACAGTTACTTTCATGAATTCCTTCCTTTTCCACGTAAGCGTTTACCAACGCAAGGTTGTTAATGGTTTCTGCGTACTTTGCTGCAACGATACGATATGAAGCGTCTCTTCCTGGTGAGCCCGAATGTACTCCTCAAAACCGGCGACAGATTCATAGATTTCTAAATCCTCCCGGCTCCTTCTTACCCTGCGGGCAATCTCCAGCGTTTCATCCGTCGAACCATCGTCGAATACGGCAACCTTAATTTGGCGTCCCCTCAACCAGGAAGTAAATACTAAGGAATATAAGTACCACTCTATTAAGTTCGCATTATTTTTCGTAGTGAAAATAAACCTCGTAACCTTCGACGTTCCTCGTTGTTGTTGGAAATAGCAGACCAGGTGGACAACCAAAACAGCGGCCCCATAAACTCCGCCTATAAAAAGCAACCCAATCCCCATAGCGGCTACCCTCCTTATGGAGATAGTATATGCCGCCATGAGCAATCGGGTTCCTACAACGTTACCCAGCCATTCTTAATCGCAATGATTACCGCTTGGGTACGATCGTCCACTTCCAATTTCTGCAAAATGCTGCTCACATGGTTCTTTACTGTTTTCTCGCTAATGAATAAAAATTCCCCTATTGCCTTGTTGCTCTTGCCTTCCGCCATTAATCGAAGCACTTCCGCTTCTCTCCGCGTCAGCGGACTATTAGGTGAATGAATATATTTGACCCCTGCTTCATTAACTACGGAACCGTCCGAGGAATTCCCGCTATCTTCCAGGTAGGTCATGCGCCGCAACTGATTAATCAGTTTACCGGTTACTTTAGGATGAATATAGGCATGTCCAGAAACGACGGATCGGATTGCATTGATTAGAGATTCAGCTTCCATATCCTTCAGCAGATAACCGGAAGCCCCTTTCCGCAAAGTTTCAAAAACATAGCTTTCATCATCATGAATCGAAAGGATAATTACTTTAATCGATGGAAAAATTTCCTTCAATCTTTGGGTCGCGGTGACTCCGTTCTCTACCGGCATATTAATGTCCATTAGAACAATATCCGGATTTAACGAATTGCACAGCTCGATGACCTGAATACCGTCCCCGCATTCTCCAATGACTTCGAGATCGCTTTCCATATTGATAATTCTTTTGACACCTTCACGAAATAGCTGATGGTCGTCAGCAAGCAGCAGCTTAACGGTTTTCTTAGGGTTTTCGGTAATGACCATCCATTTCATTCCTCCCTTTGCTCAGGATTAATCGGAATCAGCATTGTAATTTTGGTGCCTTCGCCTTTTTTCGACTCAATGTCGATTTTCCCTTCCAGCAAGTCGATCCGTTCCTGCATCCCTATCAGACCGTAGTGGC
>NZ_JBHTIU010000048.1:0-27587 GCF_042677205.1 Paenibacillus residui | reverse complement strand
TGCTTCTGAAAGGTTATCGTTAATGAGATATAGGTGGCTTTAGCATGCTTCAATACATTGGAGAATGCCTCTTGAATCAGACGGTATACGGCTACCTCCATCTCGGATGGAAGCCGTTTCTCCCTTCCCGCTAATTCAAATCGCGTTCTTATTTTCGATTTCTCTTCAAAATCCTGTACAAATTTGTGAAGGGTGGGGATTAGGCCTAAATCGTCCAGGGCCATAGGGCGGAGGTTGAAAATCATTTTGCGGACCTCTTCCAGCCCGTCTCTTACCTGACCTTTAAGATCGCTCAGTTCTTCCTTTACCGAATCTAGATTTTCTTGACTCAGCATCCGTTCCGCTATCTCCGTTCTCAGAACAACATGGGCCATCGTTTGAGCTAAACCGTCATGAATTTCCCGCGCAATCCGCTTCCGTTCTTCTTCCTGTGCCATAATAATTTTCAAGCCAAGCATCTGTCTGTTCTTGGCTGATTCCAACATACGCGTAACCTGATTTAAATCACCGGATAAGTACTCCAGAACGACATTCATCTGGGAAACCAGCGTCTCCGCACGTTCCACCTGCCGTTCCACACTGCGAATCCGCTTCTGCAGATCATCCCGGCGCATCTTCAAATGATGCTCCTTCTCCCTGTATATGGTTAGCTGCAATTGTAATTGGGTTGCCGCTTCGTAAGCAATCCGGATATCCTCTTCCGTGAAGCGGTGAAAATCCCGGCTTACCTCCGTAAGCCGAATTCTCGATCTTCGGTAGTCCAGCTCAAGCTTATCCACTTGTTGAATGGTCAACGTGGTCTCCTCTATCACCTGTTGAAGCTCACGGTTCAGGGCATCCAGTTCGTTGCGGGCGCTTTCGCTGATCTCATATATTTTATACTTGCTGCTTTCCATAACATGAATGGCGTCCTTAATGACACGATCTATGGCATCTACCTTCACTCTATCCCACTCTATCCTTTACCCCTTTAACTCATCGGGTTATTCCCTCAATGATACTATACTAACACATTTCGGAAACATTTGAAGAGTTTCGATGGAACTATTTTACCATATTTACATGCCACTTAAAGGACGCCGTGAAGAACTTTTACAAAAATTGTTGAATTTTTCTATACCGGCCTTGTTTTCAGCCTATAACTTTCATTCCGATTAGTAACAGGGAGGCTCGTATCACACTACTCCAATGTTACAGTATGCGTCTCCTGATCCCAAGAAACTTTCCAGCCAAAGTTTTCTGTCAAAATTCTTAGAGGCATCATTGTGCGCTCATTCATTAATTGGGGAGGCACTTCGGCGGTAACCACTTTGCCGTTAACAACCAAGTCCAGTTGGTCCAGCCATAATTCAGCCATCTGTCCGTCTTTAAAAATCGTCACTTTCCGTTCGGTATCCCCTTCATTCCACGGAATGACCTCGCCGCCGAGGGCCTCCACTACAAAACGAACAGGCACCAATGTATTTCCGCTAATGAGTACCGGGGCTTGGTCAATCGTCATGCTCTCACCATTGACCGTAATCTTCGGCTCATCGATAGTCAGGCTTACTTTGTTTCGCTTAGGATTTGGGACTTCCGTCTTATAATGCAGCTTAATATCGTCTAATGCAACGGTTCCCTTGCGGGCTCTATCCGCTCTCCCTTGCTCTATGTCCGCAATATAAATTCGCTTCAATTGTACCGGATAAGCCATGTCCAGATTGGAGAAGTTCCCCTTCACCGTTTTCCAACCATCCCAGTTTATCTCTTTGGCGAGATCTACCCGATGGGTTTTACCGGCTGCATCAATTAGTTCTGCACGTAACCAATTGCCGCTGTTATCGCCCCACACATTAACACTCATAGATTGGGGCTCGCCTTCCAGCAATACACCTTCTTGTCCAAAATCAGCGTATGCCGCCAAAGTTCCTGTTTCAGCAATCAATTCATAGTCCATTTGTACCGCATAGTTATCCATTGCCAAGCCAAACATTCCCGGTACTCGACTTATCTCGCCGGTTACACCTTCTGTAGAGCTGAAGGATACCGCCGGATTACTCTGTTCAAAATCAGCCCAAAGCTTCTCCGACCCCAGCGGCAGATTCAGAATCGTGCTGAAACCGTCATAACTGGCAATCAACTGTCCTGCACTTGTTCCTTGAATATCGGTAATATGAAGAGTGTCTCCCTTGATTTCCCCTTGAAACCCTTTGATCTGCCATTGGAATGATTCCGCGGGAACGGTTCTTTCTGTGCCGTCTTTTAATTTGGCCTTAACGGACAATTGAATCTCTTCGTTATTCATCAGCACTCCACTGGAAGGCTGTATGGTCAAGCTTTCAATATCTTCCCTGCGAACAACATCCACCTCTTTGCTGGAGGTAGCTTGTCCTGACGAGACGGAAATCGTAGCTTTCCCCGCTTGCGTAAGTGTGAAGACGTTGTTTTCGAAGGTACCCATGCCATCCGTACTACTCCAAACCGCGTTGTCGTCCAAATTTGTAATCGGGTTATAATAAGTATCATAGCCTCTTGCGTAATAAGCTGCCGATTCATTGACGAATAATTTCTTCGGTCCGGAAATGTTCAATCCAAGCGCTTCTCCCTTAGGGGCAAGAGTGTATACACCAATCCCATTAACAATTTCGCGCTGATAGTTAGACTCTGGAGCAGCAACCAACTCCACACCGGTTTCCCCAAGCGGGCGGGCTACCATCTGGGAGGAACCTCCGCCGTCCAGATTCATTCCTTTCCAGATTCCAATCTGGGTCATAACATCCTGCATTTCGGCAAAGCTCATTCCATCACTGTTCGCATTATCTTCCACATTTATAAGATAAACATATTTTTCATCCTGGGAGTAACCAATTGCGGTACGTGCCCTGGCCTTTGTGTAATCCGCATCTTTTCTAGACAAGGCTGCAGGCTGCCCATTATCCACTAGAATCGTATGACCACCGATCATCATTTGAAAATCTTCGGCATCGTACGGACGGCTGGGATCCCTCGGGACTATATTATAGGCAGAATGAATGGGGTCTCCTATCTTCAAGTTATCCTGAACAAATTGTGCTCCTGCACCCGCTGCCCTAAGTATGTACCCGTCTTCGGGAGGTGCCATCTCAAAAATTCCATTTACTTTAATATCTTGAATAATGCCGTTCTGAACCAGCACTTCCGTTGGAACCGTCACCCCATCATTGGCACGGTCTGAGCTTCCCCAAGAACTGGTATAGAGGAAAATACTATCTATCATACTGTGCTGCCCACTAGGTTCAAACCAATAGTAAGTTTTATTAACGCCACCCAAATAATAGCTATTTCCATTGGCGGCCGTAACCGATCCGGTGAAAGTAAACATATCAATGACCGGCTTGTTATCTTTGGTCAATCCAAAGCTGTAGAAGCCCGGCAGTTCATTCGGGGTAGCCATAATCTCGCCGCCGGACATTTGCGGTCCCATCGGAGCTAGGTTTGCTTTAGTATTATAGAAGTCTCCGTTCACTCCGGCTACGGCACCGGTCTCCTGCGCCATTTTCTTTACTGTATTTTTCGTTGTAAATTTGCCGCCTTTTCCGGTCATCACATCCAACTTGACCATAGGGTTTTCCAATGCTACTTCAATCACATTGACGTTGACATGGGCAGGCTTATTATTACGGGTAGACACCCAGTCGTATTTTTTCAGAATCGCTCCAGCGGTAATAATCTCTTGCCCCTTATAAGTTACAGTTCCGCTGGCAGAAGCCGTCTCAGCCGAAAAGGACCATGTCTGCAAAACCAGCATGAACGCTAATACCCAAGTCAAAGCTTTTACATAGCGTTTTTTTCTTTTTTTACGCTTCTCTTGCTGTTGCATTTGCTTTTCTCTCCTCCAAATTTATTAGTCTCTCATTCTTTTTCTCTAGTATTAGACTCTACTTATAGGTAAAAAGTTACGTTAATCAACAAAAAAACGCCTATTAGGAAAAATAGGCGTCGGAATTTTGTCGAATTAAGTTAATTTATACTTTGAAAAGCATCGATGCTGTTATTTTATATCTGTGTAATTTAGTTCATTGCTTCCTGCTTAAGAATTTCGGCCTTATCCGTTCTTTCCCAAGGAAGATCAATGTCCGTCCGTCCAAAATGGCCGTAAGCCGCTGTTTGCTTGTAAATAGGATTTCTTAAACCAAGTTCCTTAATAATGCCTGCGGAGCGAAGGTCGAAATGTTTGCGAATGAGTTCAACAAGCTTTGCTTCGCTTACTTTGCCTGTTCCGAATGTGTCTACACTTATGGAAACAGGGCGAGCTACTCCAATAGCATAGGCTAATTGAATTTCACACTTATCCGCAAGACCTGCAGCCACGATATTCTTTGCCACATAACGTGCGGCATAAGCGGCAGAACGGTCAACCTTAGTCGGGTCTTTCCCCGAGAACGCCCCTCCGCCGTGGCGGGCATATCCTCCGTAAGTATCTACAATAATTTTACGTCCGGTTAAGCCGGCATCCCCTTGGGGACCTCCAATAACAAATCGGCCTGTCGGATTAATGAAATACTTCGTATCTGCATCCAAAAATTGTTCAGGAACTACAGGCATAATAACATGCTCTTTAATATCCTTCTGGATTTGCTCCAACGTAATATCTTCAGCATGCTGGGTAGACACAACGATAGTATCCACTCTTACCGGCTTGTCTCCTTCGTATTCGACCGTTACCTGCGTTTTCCCGTCTGGGCGCAGATAGCTCAAGGTTCCATCTTTACGAACTTCGGCCAACCGGCGGGACAACCGATGGGCCAATGCAATCGGCATCGGCATGAATTCAGGAGTTTCATTCACGGCGAAACCGAACATAAGGCCTTGATCGCCTGCTCCAAGCGCTTCAATCTCTTCATCCGTCATCTGTCCCTCACGGGCTTCCAGAGCACGGTCAACCCCCTGAGCGATGTCAGCGGACTGTTCGTTTAAAGATGTTAAAACAGCGCAGGTTTTATAATCAAAACCATATTTTGCACGAGTATATCCAATGTCCTTAATCGTATTGCGCACAATCGCAGGAATGTCCACATAATCCGCACGGCTGGAAATTTCCCCAATCACGAGAACCAGCCCTGTCGCTACAGATACTTCACATGCTACACGAGCGTTAGGGTCTTCTTTAAGAAATGCATCTAAAACCGCGTCCGAAATCTGGTCACAAATCTTATCCGGATGACCTTCCGTCACCGATTCCGAAGTAAATAAACGTCTATTACTTGAAGTCGTCACTTCTTCGACCTCCCTATTCAAATATGCTTTACACAAAAAACCAACCTTCTCCGATTAGGAGAGATGGTTGGAATACCTTCATTAATTCATAGTACTTTATTTGTCTAAAGCTGTCAATCGGTGACTTGTCTGATTTAGCGCGGAATTATTTAGGATAAGGAAAAGAGAGCTTCTTCTGCTTTTTGGATCAATCTTTTGGTTATGGTACCGCCAACAGCTCCCGTGTCCCGGGTGGCAATATGCCCCCAATAATCTTCACGAACCGCCGGGGAAGTAACGGATCCTAATTCTGCAGCGAATTCTGTATCCAATGCCGCTGTTTGAAAATATTGCTGGCCTACCGGAAGCCCTAATTCAGCAGCAATTTCGTATTTCATTTGATCCAATGCCTGTTTGCTTGCAGGCACTACTTTATTGTTATTGGACTTTGCCATTACTGGAGTCACCTCCTTATATCGTGTAACCCTAGTATGGCTTGTCCCTAGGCCTTCAAACGTATAACTTTATGCCATGAGGGGAAAAATTATGGCGTCACTTTAGAGCCGTCTTTGTTAGTTACCATGTAATTGCCTTTAACCATTACATATATGACGGTTTGGTTACTTGTATCCGATTGAATACCGCGTCCTTCTCTTGGGAATAATAATAAATGATTCAATTCAATGACGGTTCCTGCTGACAAATCTTTTCCTGAGGTAACATCGGGAATCCCATTATCGTCACTGCTTACGGCAATTGCCTTGCCATTTCGCACTATAACCTCCGTGCCGGGGGCAGCATATAAAGTCTGGCCAGGATCTAGTTCAACTACCGTCACTTCTAGACTGCTTCCAACGGAAGAACCGGATCCTGAACCTGCCTGTATTTCTTTAAGAATTTCTTCCTTCAGCTTTTGAAGATCAATATCCGTTGTTGCCGGGGTGCCACCGCCTCCGGTTATAGCCTTAATTTGCTGATCTACATAACTTTTTGTAACTAACGGATCGTCAGCCGTTCCAGGCTTTTCACCAGCTCCGGTATCAGCACTTGTCGTCATAATCGAACCAAGCCACAATCCCGCTCCCAACAAAACGGGGGCCGCTATAAACTTCCATTTCGATTTCATAAAGTCACCTCTTGTTCTTTTTTAAACCAGACTAACTACATTAAACCAAAATCGGACAAAAAAAAGAACCCCCGAAGGGGTTCTTTCGTTGTAACGATTAGTTAATGTCAACAGATACAGAGTATCCATTTGCAGTTTTAACCGTTACAGTGAAGGAAACATTACCACTAATGGACAGAGTTCCATTGTAGTTGTTGGTAATTTTGCTAGTGTCCGAAACGTTGCTAACTCCAACAGTTACTCCAAGGTATCCAGTTTCGAACAATTGAGCATCTTTCAGCTCAACGCCGTACTGATCTTTTACCTTGATTTCGCCAAGAATCGCATCGTCCCAAACATTAACATTACCGCTCAGGTTAGCAGTTCTCTTCTTGCCATCATGCTTAGCAGTGATGGATTGAGCAACTGGAGCTGCTTCGCTAACTTTAACAGCTTTCAGTTCGACTTGATTGTCGTTGCCACCAACGCGTACGTTTACGTTAATGTCAATTTCACCATTTTTCTTACCAACGATTTTGAACTTGTTACCGTCTTTTTCAATTGCTGCTACATCGGTGTTAGAGGATGTAACAAACTGAATGGCATCAGACGGAAGAGCAATCGATTTGCCGGAAGAATCTTTAGCAACAACTTTTACTTCTTTCTTGTAAGCAGAATAAGTGCTGCCAGTTACGGAATCTTTGAACTTCTCTACTGCAAAGACACCGTTAGAGATAGGTTCTACTTCGTATCTGATCTTGTTAAGATCAGCATAAGAGATCGTATCAAAAGTTAAATTTCTTGTTCTAACGACGTTACCATTGCTGTCAAGAAGTTTTGCAGTAAAGCGATTTGTAGTTTCGATACTTGTATTGTTCTTGAACGTGATATTCGTATCGTTGATATCCTTGATAGCAAATGTACCATTGCCATTGCCCGTAGTATTAATTACGTCTGCAGCAAGGTTGGATTCAGTCACTACCTTGTAAGCGTTCAGGTCAATGCTGGTATTGTTTACATCAATAACATCGCCATATTGGTCTTTGAACTTCAGCTTCAGGCTGCTGTCAGCACCTGGCAGTAACTTTTCTTTCATTTCGGAAGAAACATAAACATCGTTCACATAACGCTTCTCTTGAATGGAAACATTCAGATTTGCGCTCTTGTTAGTTCTATAAATTTGCACACTGACGTTGACTGTTCCTTGGCGTCCGTTGTCAGCAGGCTTAATGGAAAGATTACCTTTGTTAGAACCGGATTTGATGACATCAACAGTAGCTAATGCGCTAGGAACATAAACAGCCATTTCCTTTTCGTTAAATGCATTTACAACATCTTCAGGAGACAAGGTGTCGCCGTATTGATCCTTAACAACAATCGGAATAACCTTCTCGGAATCACCGAATGCTACAGTTTCGTTGAAGTATCCGAAGCTTACTTCATAAGGAGTCTTGGAAGAAGCAACTTCAAGCTTCAACTGGGAGCTGGAACCAGTTCCCGCTGCAATCGCATTAACAGTCACATCACTATAGTAATTGTATCTGTCGGAAGCTTTGATTCTGATTTCCGGAACGTTATCTCCGGTTTCATCATCAACAAACTTCAACTCGGAAAGCATTCCGCCAGGGAAATGATTCAGACTAGCGTACAGATTAAGAGTATCCAAATCTGTTACAGGGTGACCATATTGGTCAAGAGCATCGTAACTGATATAAGCAGTGTCTCCTGCATCAAAACGCTTCTTGTTGTTTTTCAGAACAAGCTCTTTCAGGGTAATTTTACCTACAGTTTGAACATCACCGATTTGGAATGTTTTGTTCGCAGTAACAGCGCCATCCTCTGCGATGATTGTAATCGGCAGGTATCCGCCTCTTACCAGGTAACCAGCTTCAACTGCAGCAGCAGTGTTGATAGTAAGTCTTTGCTTGTCATTAGAAGCCGTTACAGCAACATTTGCATTACCGGAATGAACGGTCAAACGGGAAGCCGGCAAAGAAGCAGGCTCGTTGTATTGGTTCAATGCCTCAAAATCGATGTTCACTCTCTTAGCTTGAGGAATGATATCGCTAGTAGACTTGAACTTGATAGACTTGATAACTTCTTTTTCAACTTTCAGTTCTTTGGAATCTGTACCAATTACTACGCCGTTATCTTCAGCAGCACGTGCCAATTTTACATTGTAAGTACCTTCTGTCATGGCATTGCTAGTGATGAAAGTAGCCTTAGTTTTAGCGTCGTTCCACACCAAACCGTCTTTTTCCAGAGTTACAGCAGTGTTTCCTCTGTTCAAAGTCAGCTTGATTTTGCTTGTATCTTCAACTGCTTTGTTGAAGGATACTTCAACTTTCTTAGCGCCTACTGCTTTAGCATCACTGATGGAAAGTTCAGCAGGTACGTTAACTTTGTTGTAAGCAGCATAGATTGCCTCAACCAGTTGAGCACGAGTAGCAGGTACAGTGTAGTCAGCAGCTTCAGCAATATAACCGCCTTTGAGAGCAGCAGCAACATGAGCTTTAGCCCACTCGGAAACTACACCTTTTACTTCGTCGTCAGACTGAGCAATTCCCAGTGCGCGAACCAAAGTAGTAGCCAGTTGCTCGATGGTTACTTCACCGGAAGGAGAGAAAATTCCATCCCAAGTACCATCCATGATTTTAGCTTTAGTTACAGCACCGATGAAACCAGCAGCCCAACCTGCACCATCCAGGTCAGTATAAACGTTAGCTGCAGCAGCATCCTCGGTCAAACCTTTAGTTTTAGTCAAAACTTTCGCGAATTGTGCGCGAGTCATGTTTTCTTCAAGAGCCGGCTGGTCGCCGTCAGTTCCTTCGAAAACTCCCTTTTCTTTAAGGAACTCATATTTCTCCAAAGTAGTTGCAGGCTCAGCAGCAGAAACTACTGAAGCAAACATGGAGAAGACCATAGCTATTGCTACGAGTAAAGACAAACTTTTCTTCATAACCTTTTTTTCTCCTCCTCGAAATCGTTTCGGTTCATGAGTGTGAGTATTACAATAATTGGAGCTCGATTTCCTCATTGGCCGATTCACCCCCTTTCCAGAGTTGAGCGTCATTACTATAATGAAAGTCTGCAACATGATGTTACAGAAACTAGTAAACATAGAAAACTAGAGACTCGAATGCCACTTTACCTATTATACAATGGCCTATCCTTGTCGTAAAGTGTATTTTGAGAAATTTATCCAACCAAACCCGGCAGTTGCGGGATAGATCGTTGTTGCTCAATGTATTAAACGTACCCCGTTTCAAAAAGTTGCGCTTATTCGGAAAAAGTTTTTAGATGGAAATAAATACAATATGTTTTCTCACTTGTTTATGTATTCACCCTACTTGTCCGGCACTTCCTAGTATACATGGTTATTCGGGGACCGTCATTCTGAAATAATTACCATGGGATAGAGCCTGACCGTTAATAGACAGGCTCTACCATTATAATACCCTAGTTTAAGTTTTTAGGAAACATCTTTGTCGATTTTTGCAGAAGACGAACGGCAATTTGTCCGGCTTCCGCTCTTGTCAGGTACGATTGCGGATGGAAACTGTAGGTTGGCTTCTTCTCTCCTTCAGCCAGCGGGTTCTGCTGCCCCACCATAATCCCCGCTCCGTTGATAGCTTCTACAGACGGACGGGCATAATAAGTGATCTCCGAAGCATCCTTAAAACTCTTCTCCAGCTTAGCAAACAGCTTCTCGTCATTAATGGCAAGCTTCAGCTCCAACGCACGTGCTATCATGGTTGCAGCCTGTTCACGTCTCAGCCTCTCTGTTGGCGCAAAGTAACGATTCGATACTCCGTCTATAAGACCCGCCCGGGCTGCAGTCTCTAAATATTCGTAATTCCATGTGATGGCCTGATCCCCTGGGTTGACGTCTACAAAGGTTGGAACTCCTTCATAGTTTAACGGAATATTTAGCGCTCTGACCAACAGTGCCGCAAATTCCCCGCGAGTGGTGTAATCATCTACCCCGAAATCCTCTGTCCGCAGGTTCGTCATAACACCTTTAGAGAACAACGCCTGCAGAACATTACGGGCCCACGGATGGTTGGTGACATCGTTAAATCCGTATCTTAATTTGGCCACCATATAATAACCAAAGTCATCGAACGGAACCGTAATTGTATTTTTCTTGGTATCTACTTCTCCACCAATATTAACCCACTGCCCCTTGTCGTTAAAGAAGAATACGGTCACGTTCGTTCCCGCATCATTCACCACGGAATCGTCGAACTTGATGGTCAATTCGCCCCGTTTAGTGGGAACAAGCTTCCGTGCGGGCTCGAATAGGGTAAAGGTCCCTTCCAAAGAATATGGGTTTAAACCGTTTGTAGCCGGCTTATAGGAAGTTGTCCCCTTACGCCCATACTCTCCCACTCCCCCGGAAATCCAATAAATATCTGAAACCGGGGTAAAATGATCCCTGTTCATCATACTGGTAAACAGCCTGGAAAGGCGGGGCTCGATAGGAACAATTTTATGCCCGTTCCCATCCTTATTATCCGATCCCTGGTCCGGATCAAAGTTGATAATATTCCCGTAATCGTTCATTCTTTCCACGACACCATCGCTTGGGTCGGCAATCCCGAACAACAGCTTGGTATCTTCATAAAACTGTTCGACATTATTATTTAGGCCTGGATAAGCCTTTCTCAAAATAGTTCCTTTCGGGAAAGTCAGCTCCAGATTTTTATCGAAAACGCTGTGCTTATTTGATATTTTCTCCATGTACTGAGCGCCTGTTTGATTACTGTAGGCATAGTAAACATTAACCGAAGCATTAATTTTGCCTGATGGGCGCTCGATGACAATTTTGAGCGCGTTATCCTTTTGAGGCTTCAAGCCAACATAATCAAGCACGAAACGGTCATTATAATCCGAACGTTTCTCGGCCTTCTGCCCATTGATCAACACTTCAGTGGCACCTTCCGCCTCGATGTCGAAATGAACGAAGTTTTTGTTCACGACAATCCGATCTCCTACCGTTGGCTGAGGGGAGAGTATACGGAAGCTGGCCAATTCGCGGACCACTTCAATTCTCTGAACGCTGGTAGCTCCCACATTATTTTTCAATTCCAGTACAAAAGGGTAGCTTCCGGTATTGCTCATATCGAAATTTTGCAGCCGGAACGTAAAGTTCTTGGGACTTCCATAATAATCGTAGTCATACCCCTGCTTTATGCTAAGATCCAACGGAGTCGAGCTTTTCGGCCGGTCATTATAAGGATCGGGATCTCCATCGTTCGTTGTTTTAAATTCAACAATCGTTTCTCCGCCATGAGAGAGCTTGACATAGTTGGCTCCACCTGCCTTAAAGACTATATCCACCTTCTTCAGACTGGTAGAAAATTGACCGTTGCGGAACAGGATGTCCGGGGAATCGACAAATATTCTATTCAATTCATTATCCGTGCCATTTACGGACAAAGGAGCTCGGCCATCACTCGGAATAATAACAGGCTCAAATCTTTCGATTGTCGACACATTAGTGTCTACGATATACAAACGAATTTCTTTGATAACTTCACGAATAATGGAGTTATCGTCTGTATATAGCGCTCGAAGAACAAGTCTGTTCTCGCCATAGTTTAATTGCCCCAGAGCATTCCCTACCACTAAAGGCTCCAGAGTAAACTCCAGTGAAGTTCCATCATAGCGGAAGGAAGACGGGGTTATCCCGTTGACCGAGTAGTCGAATTCTTTAACCGAATCGAATCCGACCAGCTTTACTTTAGGAGCATCCAAGGTCTTGTTCCCTTGCCTGGAATCCAGTGTAATGGTCTGGCCATCATAATAATTTTCTACGTAGATAAAGTTTTTGGATACATAATTAACAGTAACGGTATAAACTGCCGTCGTTCCATCATAACTAAACCGAATTTTTTGCTCTCCGCTTGGGAAATTACTGATCTCGTAAATATGGTTTTTAGAATCAATTCGACTGATATGCTTTACAGTCAGGCTGCCTAACGGCATGAGCGCCGCCTTTAATTTATCTTCGGCCCCTGCAGCAATGTCCTTATCAAATTCTACCTGTACATAGAAAGTAGAAGACTGTACTTCGCTATTATCCAGTTTTCCCTTGTTAATATACTGTGAGCCGTCTTTCTCTACCAGATACATATTCTTTATAAGCCTTTGGTTTGGCAAATAGCTGAAGTAACGAGTAACGGTTGTATCCAGAGAGTCGTATTCCACACGAATCGCTACGGCCTGTTCTCCCGAAGCCGGCAGTCCCGTGGTCGTGATTGTATACGGGTTCGTTTTGAACTCCACTAACCGATATTTGATACTTCCATCATTAGCGGGTACATCGGTAATAGAAGTGACGTTCGCCAAATTAACCGGATTTGGATTGTTGGCGGCATTATTAGGGTCTTGAACGGTTACCGTAACATTATTCAAGTCAAACGGTACGGCAGAATACGGAATAATCATGCCCGCTTCAATCACAGCTTGCTGTGAAGGATCGGTCAGTGCCGGTTTCCCTGCTAATAGAGACTGGGTTCCATCCCCGGCATGGACAATGTCCAGCTTATAGTACGGCTGATCAGGATCATAATAGTAAATAGTGCGCTTTACATTGACTTTATTGGCTTGATTCTCCAACTGAAAATCGAGCTCATTCTTACCGGGCTTCAGTGTCAATGGAGGAACGAAGAACATCCCGTCCTCGAGAACATTCGCCTTCTGGCCATTGACCAGAATTGTCTTAACATTATTGGCTTTCCCATCAATATAGACCTGCATTTCAAACGCTTCATCCACTCCGGACGGCTTTTCTATCACAATGGGTGCCCCTTCGTTCAGGTCAACCGCCGTGCTGTTATCGGATCTCACCTTCAACGATTGCAGGTAAGGAGCATCATCATACACGATATAAAACGTATCCGAACGTTCGATATTTCCCTGCTTCCCGGTAATGGTCACTTTATTGAATCCGGAAAACAACTCCAAACTGCGAATTTCAAACCGATTGTTTGACAAAGGATTGCCCGCCGCCGTGAAATATCTCTGGGGATCCGGAACCCATTTGCCCGATTGGTTAATTAACTGTTCCACCCTTACGGTTATGGATTCGGCGGATACATACTGATAAGTTCCAGTAATGTTCAGGCGATTGGAATCCGCCACATAGGAATTATCCCTGCTTATTTCACCGGGATTGGCTTTGTTGGCTAATTGCTGGTTGTCGGGTATAAAATAGTTTGGAGCCGCCGCATACACCTTGGGCGCCAATGCCGGAATAAGAGTGACCAGCAAAGCCGCAACCATAAGCATGCTTGTCCATTTTCGCAATAATACGTTCAACGTTAGAACCTCCTTGTGTATTATCCTATATACTCCGTTCGGGGAACGGGTAATCGTTCATCCAGTCTGTTGAGGCACTTCTGTTCCTCTCCCTTTTCGCTACTTCCCTCCAATCCAAACATCAAAAAAAAGTGGATACATACTTAACTTTATCGGCAAATGAACGATCTTTTTTTATAGCTTTTTGCAGACCAAAAAACCCTGCATAACAAAATGCAGGGTCTTAAAAAAAAATAGTATGTTATTTAGAAGTCCGCCTAACGGATGCCGGAAGAAGTCGCCGGAGAAGTCTTAGTACCGGCTTGCGGCTCTTGCTTATTATTCCTATCGCCTCCGCTCCAACCTCCATAACAAGCAATAAAACAACGACAATGACAATTGCGCCCCATTGGGAGGCTTTGGTTAGCAGGACCGCACACAGCCCGAAGGCCAGCGAGATGCCGTAGATAATCAGAACCGTTTTGCGCATGCTGAAGCCAAGCCCCATCAAGCAGTGATGGAGATGGCCTTTATCGGCCGTAAAGATAGGCTTCTTGTTCAACTTCCTGCGGATGATGGCCATTAATGTATCCGAAATCGGCACTCCCAATATCGCAAGAGGGACCAAAAAAGAAACGATGGTAGCCGACTTAAACCCAAGAATCGATAAGGTTGCCAAGCTGAATCCGAGAAACAGCGATCCGGAATCGCCCATAAAAATTTTGGCAGGGTGAAAGTTATAGAACAAAAATCCTACAATACTACCAAGCAAAATCAAGCTTATGACAATAACGGTCAGGTTTCCCATCATAATCGCAAGTACAAGAATTGCAGATGTGGCGATCGCAGAAACCCCTGCGGACAAACCGTCTAGTCCGTCAATCAGATTAATGGCGTTAGTTACTCCAACTATCCAAAATATTGTAATTGGAATGCTGATCCAGGAATTCAGATCAATGGCATCGCCGAAGGGCAGCTTTATGTAATCAATCTGCATCCCAAAAGCTATAACCACCCCGGCAGCCGCTAATTGGCCTGCAAGCTTTATCTTGGGAGATAAATTATACTTATCATCCAATGCGCCTACGAATACAATGATGGCACCGCCCAAGATCAACCCAAGAACGACATGAGTATCAAAATCGTTAAGGGCGGGCGAAATAATAAAGAAAGTTGCAACAAAAGCAAGGAATATGGCCAAGCCACCCATTCGAGGCATAATCCGTGTATGAACCGAACGATGATTAGGCACATCAATAGCGCCGAACCAAACCGCAAACTTCTTCACTAGCGGGGTCAAAATGACAGCCAGAACGCACGAAACCGTTAATCCTATGACATAAATGATCCAATTCATTATAATTTACAACCCCTTAGTCTCTCCAGTTGCTTTCAGCACTCCATTATACCTTGTTTGCAGTGCTTACTCCAACCCGTTTTATCGACAAAATGCGGGTTTTTAGTGATATTGTCAGTCATTTTTTCATAGTTTGGTCACATTATCTTTCTCCCGCATTACTTTTCCGATATTTCTCGAACATGCAAGGATAAACGGCTATCGCCGTCCTTTGTACAGGCGTGTTTACCGATGAAATATAAGAACAGGATAGATGAAAATTTATACTTTCTTATATTTTCAAAAAATCGCTTGCGGCCAAACTAACGCCTTAAGACATCCGTTGGTTAAATTGATACTATCCGCATTCAATCTATACAACTGTATTCTTATATCGCTCACTATGAATGGTATTTGAAGACTTATGAGCCTTCTTTCAGCGCTCGCTTACTTTCCTGCATCAAGGATAGGATATGTTCAGCCGGCCGGTGAGCAGCTTCCTTCAATTGATCGATTAACAGACGCTTGCTCTCTATCCATTGCATTTTACCGCGCAACAGTCTGTCTACTTCCTCCAGAATCTTGGGAACATCCATATGATCCGTCGACCCGGCCGCTTCCATCCCCAAACGATGCAAAAACTGATCAATCTTCGGATCGTAGGAGATTCCGATCACCGGAACGTATTGAGAAGCGGCGTAAATAAGTGAATGTAATCTCATTCCAATCAGCAAATCACATTGTCCGACCTGAGCCAGCATATCCTGCGGATGTATGACATCACGTACGATATGCACATTAGGCTTGCCCTTTGCATTCATCCAGTCCATTACATCTAGGGATGCCCTCTCATCGTCCGGAAGATGGAACGGAAGGAAACGGATTTCGATCCCCCGCTCCTCCTCTAACCTGCCAAGGCATTCAGCCAGCTTGCGAAGCTCCGACCGGTCTTCCTTCCAATACCGGACCGATACGCCCACAACGGGGCGACCCGTCTCTGACGGGTTGCGCAGTGATCCGTTATCCCTTGGGGTCAGCCCCATAACGGGATCAGGGACGACTTCCACCCGCTCCCCTCGAATTCCCATTTGGGCTAGAAGCTCTGCCGACTCAGAATCCCGGACGGAGAGATACTGACATTTGTTATATACCCGCGAAATCCAAGAATAAAACATTTTTCGACGAACGGGGCCAATTCCTTGGGAATAAACAAATGTCGGCTTTCCGAACCATTGGGCAAGCTTAATAATGGCCAGATAATACGGGATCGTCTTGGCTCCCGTCGCATCCTGAAGCAGGCTTCCGCCCCCGCTAATCAAGCCGTCGCTTTGCCTGATGGCCCTAATGACCTCCATCGGCTTCATTCGATGGGCGGCCCTTACCCCATACATACGCTCGGTCCAAGCCGGATCGCCGGACAATACGATGGGTTCGACCCGCACTCCATGCCGCCCGCCTTCTTTTTGCAAAGCGAGTAAGATAGACTGCAGGACAGCCTCGTCGCCGCTATTTTTATATCCGTAATAACCCGAGAGAACTATTCTCTTGACGGCAGCACCCATCTTCGCCAACTCCTCGCCAACAATTCCCATACCACTATAAAGAGGATTCCGACAATGATCCCTAACAAGAGTCCGTATCCGACACGGATCGATGAAATATATACCGGCGTATGCAAATGCGCGAAGGTATCGACAATGGACAGTTGTCCAATAATTCCAAGAATAAAGATGTACAGAGCAGACGGACGATATTTAACCGCTAGATACGCCCCCAAGATAAATACGGGGTGTGCGAATAAGAACTCTTTAATTCTTGGGCGTACCCCCAGATTATTTTCCAAAAGCGCACGAAACAGCTTTTCAAAGGCAGAGGCTTTGCCCTCATTGCCTGTCCTCGACAGATAATACATAATCATGGCGACCAATGCTCCGGCGATAACCACCCAGAGAACAGTTACGGTCGAAGATAGCAAGCTTTTAGCCCGATTAACAATTTCACCCGGCTTGAGCCCCTCACTGAAGAACAGCAAATAGATTCCGATAATGAGAATAGGAGCCAGATGCAGCAGGCTAACCCCTCGGTATTGGTCGATCACAAGGCTATAGATAATATTGTTCAACAAAGCAACAATGAACACAACGCCGATCATCGAGATCAACGAAGTCCGGATGAACAGATTAATGGCGAAGCCCATTTTGGCCCCGGTCAGTTTGCCGGCCCGCCGCTTGCGGATACTCTGGATCGCTAGAATCATCCCCAGAGTAGGTGCGCATACTCCAACACCTAATGCAAGCATTTTGAACAGCATATTGGGGGAGAGGATGTACAAGCCTCCAGCCATCACCGCGCCAAGAACAAAGCTGATCAGCAGCAGCCAAGGGAAGAAATGGGCCAAAGTCAATGCGATAACGGCAACGGACCCAATGACGGCCACCGGCTTGAGCAAACCTTGCCAACTCGAATTATAGATCGTGAATGAGTGAGCGGGACCCAAAGTGTAGCCTGCCTTAACAATCCGTTTTAAAGCCCCTTCCTCCCCCCTCAAGGTCTCTCTTATCTGTTCGAGAGGATCCGTATAGGATGCCCTCTCCAAGTTTTTGGAAGGCCGTGCATTCAGGAAAATCATCTTAATATTGCGATCCTTCGCTGCCAGGACGAAACGGTCGGCTATGACTTGAATTCTCTCTTCCTGCTCTTGCTCGGTTAAGTTTCCGCCGAGCCTGTCCGCTTCCGCTTCAGAGAGAGAGTGCAAACGGAACACATTGTAGCGGCTTTCCTTGGCTAAATAATTGAAGCCTTTTTGCGGAGCCTTCTGCAGTTCTATGGCTGCAAGGGCCATATCATATTTGTCGAGGAGCTCAGCCATTTGCTCCAGTTCCGGAGAATCCTCTTTCCCGGTATAACCCGGTACGCTTTCTCCTTCGAAAATAATCGACTTGGCACCAGCCTCTTTAAACAGGCTCAGCTTGCGGTCCATATCCTCCGCGGAGAAAGGCAGGCTGCGGTTGGACAAACGGGCAACGATGCGAAAGCCCTTGTTCTGAAGGTGCTCCAAGGCGAACGGATCCGGATCCATCACCTTCAACGAAGCCTCCTCCAGTGATGCTTCGACAACCAGTCCTTGCCGATCTTCATACGACCAGGGCCGGACCGTTATGCCCTGAGTTTGGAAAGCCCTCTCCACCATTGGCTGCAATCGCTGCTGTGATTCTTGATCTTTAAACAGCACATACGTAAAATTTTCCCCTGCAGCTGCAGGCTGACCTGTTATCAAAGCGGCATCACGAGACGAATATAAATCGACCCGCTGCGCCAGTCTAAGCTCATTCAGCGTGCTTTCATAAACCGCCATCGATTCGATTCCGGCACGCTTCATGGCATCCAGCTGCTCATCGACGAATTCGCTCGGGTTAGGGCGAAACTCCGCAATATCCAGCAGATCGCGGTAATCAAAAACAAACTCTATCTTGTTGGAGGAACTCTCGGTCATAATCCTCTCATAAGCCAGTGGCAGGGAAGCCAACAAACCGGCTATCACTACCCACCAAAGCCATTTAGAGGCTCTTCGATTCCAGCGTGTGTACCATTGAATCAATAGTTCCACTCCCTATCCTATATCCTTGTCTATCTGTCGATCCGAGTCATCACTTCTTGGCGCAGATCTGCCAATAACCGTTCCGACTCCTCGGCACTATTGGCTTTAACCGCAAAATATACTTTGATCTTGGGTTCCGTACCGGATGGACGCAGGCAGAACCACGATCCGTCTTCCAGCAAGTATTTGAGCACATTTTCTTTAGGAAGACCATCAATGCCTTCGGTATAATCGAGCATAGTCGTTATTTTCTTCCCGCAGACATTGGATGGCGAATGGCTACGCCACTCCTCCATAATTTGTCTAATTTTGGCCAAACCATCCATGCCCTTCAAAGTTCGGGATTCCAATGCCTCCCGGTAATAACCGAACTGCCCGTAAAGCTCCTGCAGAACGTCGTACAACGTCTTCCCTTGACTTTTGTAGTAGGCCGCCGCTTCGCAGATTAACATGGAAGCTACAACGGCATCTTTGTCCCGGGCATAAGTTCCCGCCAAATAACCGTAGCTTTCTTCATAACCAAATAAGAAGCTATGATGGCCGTTGCGCTCGAATTCGGTCATTTTCTCGCCAATATATTTAAAACCTGTCAGGGTGTTCATGACTTCCACCCCGTAATGTCTGGCAATCTCCGCTCCCATCTCGCTCGTTACA
Organism: Paenibacillus residui; assembly: GCF_042677205.1. NCBI lineage: Bacteria > Bacillati > Bacillota > Bacilli > Caryophanales > Paenibacillaceae > Paenibacillus > Paenibacillus residui. Next base: position 8,375 of record NZ_JBHTIU010000048.1, on the reverse strand, counting down.
ATCGTCTTGATGACGACTCCGTCCGTCGGGATTCCCTGGCCTTCCTGTAAGCTGGAAAGCAGATAATGAACCATGATAGCGCCCGATTGATTACCGCTTAGCACTACATACTGCCCTGTGGCATCTTTAACAACGGCACCCATCCGGTCACAATCAGGGTCCGTTCCGATAATGACATCGGCCTCAACTTGTTTACCCAACTCTATGGCAAGTGAAAAGGCCTCTTTCTCCTCCGGATTCGGGGATTGGACGGTGGAGAATTGAGAGTCCGGCTTCTCCTGCTCCGGGACAACATGAACGTTCTTAAACCCGGCTTCCCTAAGCACTCTGCGAACAGTGATATTTCCCGAGCCGTGCAGAGGGGTATAAACGATATTCACTTTATTTCCTTGTTGCATACCCACTTCAGGCCTCGGACGGACTGCCAGCACTGCCTTCACATAGGCATCGTCGATAGCTTGGCCTATCCATTGGAGAACCCCTTGGGATTCCGCCTCTTCCTTGGAAAGCTTGCGAATCATGTTGAATTCCAGTGATTGAATCTGCCCGATGATGCGATCCGCCTGTTCCTTAACGATCTGTCCCCCATCAGGCCCATATACTTTGTAGCCGTTATATTCCGGAGGGTTGTGACTGGCGGTAATAACTATCCCTGCAGAAGCTTGTAAATGTCTAACGGCAAAAGAAAGCTCCGGAGTTGTTCTCAAGGATTCGAAAACATATGCCTTGATACCGTTACCGGCAAGCACTAATGCAGCTTCCAAAGCAAATTCAGGACTCTGATTGCGCGAGTCATAAGCAATGACAACAGAAGGATGTCCGCTTGAAGCTTGCAGCAAATCCTGGGCCAGTCCCTGGGTCGCCCTACCCACTGTATACTTGTTCATACGGTTGGTGCCGGCTCCAATAACTCCTCTTAACCCGCCGGTGCCAAACTCCAAATCTTTATAGAAACGATCCTCGATCTCTTTGTCCTGGCCCTCGATAGCCTTCAGTTCTTCTTTGGTCGCGGGATCAATTCCCGGGTCCTGAAGCCATTGTTCATACAGCTTGCGTACTCGAGACATAGTATCCACCTACAAATTCCTCCCTCATTGTATTTATTCCGGATTAGCCAGAGCGAACATCAGTTCACCTTCTGCCACAACTTTATCATTCACTTTAGCAGTTCCCTTTCCTTTACCGATTGAACCCTTCAACCGGGTCACTTCCAGCTCCAAAATCAGAGTATCCCCCGGTTTGACCTGACCTCGAAAACGAAAGTTGTCGATTCCCGCAAGAAATCCTATCTTTCCGCGATTTTCCTCCGCCTTGAGCATAGCCACCGCACCGACTTGTGCCAAAGCTTCGACGATCAGCACTCCAGGCATGACCGGGTATTCCGGAAAATGCCCTTCAAAAAAGGGCTCGTTAATGGTAACGTTTTTCAGACCGACCGCACGTACCCCGTCTTCAACCTCCAAGATTTTGTCAACAAGCAGAAAAGGATAACGGTGAGGGATAATCTGTTTAATTTGTTGAACATCCAGCATATGGACAGCTCCTTTTTCTTTATCATTGTATAAATCTTTCCCAATATACTTAAACTAGTAGTGTCCCCTTCACGATCTGCAGTAGTGAAGGTTGATATAAGGGACATATTTCCACATGAGGCATCGCGAGTCTTGGAAATATGTCCTTTTCCTATTTATGTGCCATGGAATTCAGCAGGCGGAACTTCAGTATATAGATAGCTGATGTTATAAATGAAAAAGCTATGACGGCCCATAAATAAGGAATAGCATACGGGATACTGAAGAACAGCATCAGAATGGCTATGTAATACAATACCGTGGTTAATTTGCCCAAAGAATTGGCGGGGACCGTCTTCTTGCCCCGAAAATGGAAAAACGCCGAACCCGCAATCATACCCGCATCGCGAATCATGATGGCTGCAGCCGCCTCCCATGGAATCATACCCGAGATGAGCAATGAGACAAAAACCGCCAGCATCATCGTTTTATCTGCCAGAGGGTCGAGCACGACTCCCAAATCCGTTACCATCCCCCTGCTTCTGGCTAAATGCCCGTCCAGGACATCCGTTGCTCCCGCGATGACTATTATAAAGAAAGCAATTTTGACATGCCCCGAGAAAAAAACAAATAAATAGACAGGCACTAGAGCAAAACGAAGCAGTGTCAACGTATTTGGCAGGTTCACTTCGGGTCTCTCCTCTGTACACAATTCTACATTGTTACATTATACCTTTGAAATTGTAAAAAAAAAACTCCCCTGGGGGAGTGCTGTCGATAAGCGGCATGTAAATGTAAAAAAGATGATGCCTTTTGGCTAATAAACTTATTAATGTCCCCCTAAGTACCGGCAAACATTAAGTCGAATAAGTGCCTCCATGTTTCTATACTCCATACATCCTCTAAAGGCTGTTTCCCGACGTAAACATAACCGATGATCAGTCCTGCGAAAAGAGCTGCCACACACAGGATCGGCACGAGAAGTATTCTTAACAAGCGCAATACCGGTTTCAGTTTGCGATACCAGGGACGGCCCTTCGGAGTTGGTTTAGATTCGCTCATGGTCATTCCTCGCTCACTATCCTCTAAGATTGTTGGCCAGCTGCATCATGGTGTCAGAGGAAGCGATGGCCCGGGAATTTAATTGAAATGCCCGTTGAACCATCATCAGTTCAGCGGTTTCATCCCCTAAATTAACGTTCGATTGTTCTACAAATCCTTGTTTAACCGAAATTCCTCTCTCCAACCCGCCTGGACCAAAGGCATCCTGCACGACCAAATTCCGATCGGCCCCCGCAGCTACCTGGTAGCGGTTATTCCCGATTTCCTCAAGATATTGGGGACGCATGACGCGCATTAACTTAATACGGCCTGCAGGAACTGCCTCCGCCTCGGGCATGGAAGGCCGATAGGCCCAGACATTGCCCTGTTCATCTACTTTCATATCGTAGCCAGATGGAATAGCTATGGGCTGTCCGTTCACATCGCTAATAAGCAGCCCGTCCTTAGTGGCCAAGTAGGTACTTTCCGTATCACCTGCACGAAGAGTAAGTTGAAAGGAGCCCTCTCTTGTATAGACCTCTTCCATTGCCGGGTTGCCGTCCGGCCCCGTAACAGGGTTCAGAACAGCAAAAACGGCTTGTCCCTCAATCGCCAGATCCGTCGAAAGCCCGGATTCGCTTAACGGACCTTGAGACAGGTCTACCTTGACCTGACCCAGCCTGACTCCCCAGCCTTGCGTCAAGCCGAGCGGAGTCAGCCTGCCCTCCTTGCGAAAGCTTTCGGGCTGCTGTTTAACATTAGTCAGCACGTCTTCGAAGGTTACATCTTTTCTCTTATATCCAGCCGTGTCAAAATGGGCTACGTTATTAGATAATACATCCAGCTTCTGTTGAAGTGAACGCATCGTCACCATGGAGCTAATCATGGAATGATTCATTATAGTTCCTCCTCAAGACAAGACGGCGTTCAGAAGTACGTTGGTTGGGTAACTCACAAGATTCGTTAGAACTTCCGAACACTGTTATTTCGCTTCAAGTATACATCTATACCCGTCCAATTTCGTTAACAGCTTTCTCCAGGCTCTTGTCATAATACTGAACCATCTTCTGATTCGCTTCATAAGCACGGAGTGCGGACATCATATCGATCATAGCATGGGACGAATCTACATTGGAGCGTTCCAAATACCCTTGATAAACCTCCACATCATCGTCCGGATTCATCTCACGAACCAGATCGGCATCCTCTTCATTCAACCGATATTGCCCATCGCCCATGCGGATCAGCCGATTAGGCTCTTCGACGATCGACAGCAGCAGCCCCGCCTGTTCTCCGGCTGTATTCAGCAACGGTTCCCCGTTCAGAGGATCCAACAGTTCTCCGTTCCGGCCGATGACTGCACCCGATAACGGCTCACCCGTGGCGACATTCATCAGTGTCAATGGCTGTCCGTCCCGTCCAAGCACCCGATACCCGCTCTCGGTTACCAGTTCCCCCGCCGTATTCACTTGGAAGCTGCCGTTCCGAGTATAAGTGCGGTTGCCTTGTCCATCAACAACGGTAAAAAAGGCCTGCGGCTGATATATCCTCTCTCCATCAGCGGTTATAGCTTTACCTGAACCATCGAAGGTCACTCCAGGAAGCTGCACATTGGAGACAATGGCCAAGTCAAATGGCTGCTTTGTTTCCATAAGGTCTCCTTGCAGATATACCGACAAAGCCTCCTCCGCGAACACACCGGTATTCATTCGGCCTATATGTCTGGAATTCGCGCCCTGATCGTCTCCATTCAAAAGCGAGATCATCATTTCCGGAAATGACCGGGCTACCGCATTATTCTGCTTATAGCCGGGAGTCAGCACATTAGCGATGTTATTGGTTGCCACATCGTGACGCCTTTGCTGTGTGATCATCCCGGCACCTGAAGTATACAATCCTCTTAGCATTCCTACGCCCCTTTCCTCTGCCGAGCTTTATAATCCTTTCAACGCTGATTTCTTGGCTACTTTATCGAGATTATCCAGCATGACTCCGGTCCCCTTGACGACACAATGCATCGAGGATTCCGCCACCAGCACGGGAACCAGCAGTTCATCGGCCAGAAGCTGGTCCAGACCGTGCAGCATCGCACCGCCGCCAGTCAGAATGATTCCTTTATCAATAATATCAGCGGCTAATTCAGGAGGAGTCTTCTCCAGCAGTGCTTTGGCAGAGGCTACGACCGAATAAATCGGCTCCATCAAAGCCTCCTTGATCTCCATGGCATGCACGGTTATGGAGATGGGGAGGCCGGTAACCATATCCCTTCCTCTTATATCCATCTCTTCCTGGCGGCCTTCCGGATGAACCGTAGCTATCCGAATCTTGATATCTTCCGAAGTCCGTTCGCCAATAAGAAGCTTGTACTTATTCTTGATATACTTCATAATGGCATCGTCAAACTTGTCCCCTGCAACCTTAATAGAGGAGGCGGCTACAATGTCGCCCATCGAGATGACGGCTACATTCGAAGTGCCCCCTCCAATGTCAATAACCATATTTCCGCTAGGTTGTGATATATCCATACCCGCGCCGATCGCGGCCGCCTTCGGCTCCTCTACCAAAAATACCTCTTTGGCCCCACTGCGCTTCGCCGATTCCCGAATCGCCTTCTGTTCCACGGAAGTGATATTCGTAGGAGCGCAGATCAAAATTCTTGGATGACTATACCATTTTTTGCCGCCCACTTTATCTATAAAGTATTTTAACATAGCTTCCGTCATTTCGAAATTGGCAATAACTCCTTCACGCAGGGGCCGAATCGCCACAATATTGCCCGGCGTCCGCCCAACCATTCTGCGAGCCTCTTCCCCTACAGCCAGCACCTTCTTCGATTCGCTGTCTACAGCTACAACCGAAGGCTCATCCAGCACAATGCCGCTGCCTTTAACATAAATCGACACATTAGCTGTACCTAAATCTATTCCGATGTCCTTACTGAACATTAAATATGATCCTCCCTGCCCGTCACTGACCGTTCATTTACCCTTGTAAGAAGGTAAGCCCAGTTATCCTTAATAGGTAGTTTCGCCAAAAAAAAACAAAATCCTCCTTTTTCCGTTAAAATATAAGGGTAAAAAAACGAACGGTTGGGAGAATCGAATTTACGATTTGGACGAGACTAATAAATCGGAATTTTTCTTATAATTTCTCGATTTCTTATATTTAATTTTCGTTGCCTCACCTCCCCGCAGATGGCGAATCGATTTGTGATATTCCAATATCGTCTTAACTTGATTGGCCAATTCCGGGTTTATATCCGGAAGCCTCTCGGTTAGATCCTTGTGAACCGTGCTTTTGGATACCCCAAATTGTTTAGCGATTGCACGAACTGTGTGCCTCGTCTCCACGATACATCGACCGATTTTAATGGTCCGCTCTTTGATGTAATCATGCACTCCCCTCGCCTCCCTACTCAAGATAGTTTGGTACATTATATGAGGAGCGAGCCTATATATTCTTTGTTTAAAGAGCTGACAAGCACGGACGAGCCAATAAATTTGTGGGACAAGGCTTCTTTTTATTATTTCGGACTATGGCCCGACGATTTTTAGGGGTTCCACATAACCTTATAACTTATGGAAAAAACAAATAGCGGGAGGTTTACCTCCCGCTGCTTTAATCTGCATGGCCCCCGCAGGCCGTTTCATTATTGTTCTGCGATTAACTCACTTGGATTCAAGGCTGCTCCGTCTTGACCCTGGCGTACTTCGAAATGAAGGTGATTGCCGAGATGCTTCTCCAGCTCGTTGCGACCGGCTGTGCCGATAACATCGCCCTTCTTCACCTCTACATCCTTGGCCACCTTAATTTCATCAAGGCTCTGATATACCGTAACCAATCCGTTGGAGTGAGTAATTTCAACCAGGTTTCCGACAACCGGGTTTCTCTCCACCGCAGTTACCTTACCGCTTAGAGCCGCCAGTACTTCGAAAGACTCTTTATCCGGTCTGGCCAGATCAACACCGATATGCGGTGTGAACGTATCACCATACTCAACCATCGCTTCCTGCTTTACATCACTGGAAGCTTTGCTGTCGAAGAATGGCATGGTCACATCCATTTCGTTGTAATCCTTGACCGGCCACTGCATATTCTCTACATTGGCTGCAACAGGTTGGGCATCCGAATCAGTTGCGTTCTCGCCTTGCTCCAAACCGAGACCGATGCTCTCATCCGTTAGGGGTGGCTGTTTCCCCGAGTTTTGATACACCAACATTAACGTTAAAATAATTGCAGCCGCCACCATGTAGAGCGCCGGAAAAGCCCATTTCTTGGCGAGCAGTCTGCGCCACGGAGAGTACGGGGTTGCAGTTTGTGCTCCTTCTTTGGATTGAGGAGCTTCTTTTTCGGTTTGAATCTCTTTGTTTTGTTCACTCATAGTTATATCACCTCAGTACCATTGTTGCCAGATCGATAGCTTTTATACTTGAGATGATATAAATCGGCATATTATTTTAATTTGCTATATTCGATGCGTTCTGAACTTCTACCCCGGTATAGTAATGTTTAAGAATTTCCACTGCTGTCTTGCCTTCCTTGGCCATGCCGTTGGCCCCCCACTGGCTCATTCCAACCCCATGACCGTAGCCTGTCGTAGTAATCTCCACTTCTTTCCCGTTAAGCTTCCATTGAAATTGAGAGGAGTTCAAACCGAGCTTCTCTCTCACCTCTTTGCCGGAGAAGGTCTTGCCTCCTATCGATAGTTTCTTTATTCTTTTTCCATCCGTATATTCCAAGACTTTGCTGTTGGCAAAAACGCTGCTGGCGGACAAGGTTTCCGACAATCCCAGCTTGCTGCGAAACTCGCTATAAGGGATAGAGATCGTCTCCTTATATCTTGGCGCTATCTCTTTATCCCAAGGACTGGCCACACTTCTTAAATAAGGAATTGGATTAGTCCAGTAATCTTCCGAGTTTTCCGTATATCCGTTACTAGTTGAGAAGAACGTCGCCTCAATCGGTTTATTCTGATAGGTTATCACTTGCCCTCTAGTTTCTTCGACCGCCTGATTCAACCTCTCTCGGTTGCGTTCGAAGTTTTCGCTGCCCCACTGCCGTTTCAGCTCCTCATCGGTCAAATACGCCTGATGCAGTACCGTATCGGTAACAAGCGCTTCCTCATCGGGGACATTGCTGCGATCCTCCGCGAGCCAACGGCGAATGATATAGGTCCGGGCCGCTATCGCCTGGGCTTTTAACGCCTCCAGCTCGAAATCGGCCGGCATCTCCGCCGCTACCACCCCACGCACATAGTTCTCCAAATCGATATGATCCACGCGCTTTTCCTTAGTTAGATAGACGGGCACGATCAAAGGGGAGACAGCTTCCGAAACAGGATCGGTCAAACCCTCCTCAGGCTCAGGAAGAAAATTAGATGTCTGCTCGGGCTGATCGGTCTTGCGAACGATCAGGCTCGGCACAAGAATAGTAAGAAGCATGGAAATAGATAGGGCCAGAGCCATCCATAGAATCACTTTCTTCCTTGTTTCTTGGTTCATAGCATCGTTCCTCCCAGACATGATGTATGTAGGCACTGTAGCGATTTGCATCGTGCAGTTATCCTATTTTATGAGATTGGAAGACATGCTAGAACATAAAGAAGCGTTAACGTTTAATAGCTTGCTAGCCAGCCGGGATAATATTCGGTAAGGAAGGATGCGTCGACATCTGCGAAGGGGGATTAGAAGGGGCATTAATAGAAGCTTTCTTATCGCCAAATAGAATTTAAACCCTGTTCATGACAGAAAACCTATAAAATCATAACCACCCGTCCAACGGGTGGTTTGCTCTTGGGGTATAACCCCCTGTTGCCAAACTGCG